>DUGL01000210.1 GCA_013331415.1 Methanoregulaceae archaeon
TTGACAACCTGAATAGTTTCCCCGGCTTTACATACAATGAACGGCCCGTCCGCCGGGAGTGCCAGCTCCGGCGTGAGCATCACGCGGGTTCCCATAACCTTAATACAATCGCTGACCGATCCATCCTAGTGAGGTGACAAGCACATGTGCACTGTTGGAGGCCCTGTCGATATGGATATGCCACCCGAGCGGGTGAAAGGAAAGAACTACAAATGCAATGAGTGCGGAGAGCGGTTCAATGGCATAGGAAGGCGGCCGATGTGCCCCTCCTGCCAGTCAGAGGACGTCGTCGAGGAATAACGCGTCTCCAGTTCAATCCATTTTTCTCACTCCCCATACCTCTTGCAGAAACACGGGAGTCGGTCACTTTTTCCTTACGAAGAGCGTCCCTTTTCCCCGGTTGGCTACATCACCGCGGAAGACGTTCATCTCCACACGCTGACCACAGAATTCCCGCTCCTCGGAGCCGGCGTTCACGAACGTGGGGAGCAGGGCACGGGCGGTCCCAAAGACCATACAGGTCCCGCCGGTCATGTTCCCGCAGGGCCGGTGGCAGTCCCCCCCGATGATCAGGGTCCCTCCCCGCATCTCCACCCCGGGGAGGTCCCCGCAGTCACCCATGATCCGCACCTCTCCTCCCGAGAGATACTCTGCGGTAAAATCACCGGCATTCCCCAGTACCTCGATGGTCCCCCCACGCATGCCCCGTTTCTCACCGCGGTACCCTGCCCCGCAGTAGTGGTCAGCGTTGCCCTCGCAGCGGATCACCCCGCCCCGCATCTCCCGGCCGAGCCATGCATCAGCATTTCCCCTGATGATGATCTCTCCGGCGCTCATGAAATTCCCGCAGTGCATCCCGATATCTCCCTCGATCACGATGCGGCCCGCGTTCATGTACTCCCCGACCCGCTTGATGACCCCCGTTTCACCAGAGAGGACGATCTCCACCTGGTCGGCAGAGACGGCAGGGCCTTCGGTCGTGACGTAGAAGATCTCATCGAGCGTTCGCTCCTTGTTCCCTTCATACACCCGGATGTCATTTTTCAGGAGGAAATTCTGGGGGATTATTGCCTCGGCTTCAATGGGGATCTTCGGCTTCTTCCGCGGCTTTGTCTCGAGTATGACTCTCATAGCGATGCCTCGGTCCCGATGCAGACGCCCCGCGGCAGGTATACGTCCTGGACCGGGTAGTTGCTCATCCTGACGGTATAGTACTGCTCAAATTTTTTCACGAACTCCGGGTCCGATGACAGGTCAAGCTCCGGCGGTATACGGGCCTTTGTCCAGATCGTGCTGTTTGCCCCTTCTACCACGACCTCGCCGTCTCTTGATACAACACGGCCCCGCTTGATGGTGTACCTGGTCTTACCAAACCCTGCCATCACCTGTTTATACTCGGCAGATGGATCGATTTCCTGCGGCTTGAGCGGGTATATCGCGATATCAGCCTCGGCCCCGGGTGAGAGGTGCCCTTTTCCGATACTCGTGATCCCGAGCGCCTTTGCCTGTGCGGCACGGGTCATGACCGCGATCTCGTACCAGTCAAGTTCCCGGTCGATCGCAAAGAGCGGGACATAGTGTCCGGTCCGGGGTTCGAGGAGCTCGGACTCCCGGTCCCTGAACCGGCGGCTCATGAGCAGGGCGATGATCTCGGGATATTTTATAAAGGGGGCACCGTTCGGGTTATCGGTAGAGAGCATGCACTGCCAGGGATCTCTGGTGAGGAGGGCCAGTTCAAGCCCGATGGCCCACATGACACAGTTCACGAGACTTTTCCGGGAGTAAAAGACCGGGATGATCCCTGAACCGGTCTCGAGCTCGACGTCATGGTTGCTCCACTTGTTCTGGTGGAGCATGTAGAGCTTGAACTCCATCGGCCCGTCCGCCGTCATGGTAGTGGTCCGGCCAAACATCACCTGACCCATGTCGATTGCAACCTGGGGCCGGGCATTCACCATCCGGGCGATATCCTCGGATTTGGAACTGATGTCCTTCCACGTCGATCCCCCGTAGGAATGGAACTGGGCATGCGTCAGGTACAGGGTCTGTCTCCGGGCATGGAGGTCCGGGACCCGTTCAATTGTCTCGAGCGTGGTCTGGTAATTGCCCGGCACCCCGAGGTTGTTGCAGTGGAGGTGGACCGAGTGGGGGAGGTTGAGGATCTCGTTCGCCCGGATCATCGTGTCGATGATCTCTGCCGGGGTCACCCCGAAGTGGGGGACCGTGTCGTGGATGCTGTGGACGTCCTTGCCAAAACCCCAGGCCTCTGTCCCGCCCGGGTTGGTCAGCTTGATGGCAAACCCCTTCACAGCAGCGAGCGTCCATGCGACCACCGCTGCAGCCCGTTTCACATCCTTGTCCCGCACTGCCTCCATGACCGACCAGTTCCCGTCAAAGAGCGTATTAGCGAGCATATCCTGGTGCGGTGTGGCGGTAAATTCCTCGTGGGTATGCCGGGCCTCGAGCGGGGCCATTGCTCCCTCGAGCACCGTCGTGTACCCCATCGTGCTGTACCGGTACGAATTGCCAAACGTGGTCGGGACGCTGTATCCCGATGTGACATGCATAACACCTTTCCGTGATGTCCTCCCGGCACGCATGTCCTCAGGGCTCATGTACCGGCCGAAGTTGACCTTGGTACCGCAGACGTGGGAGTGTGAATCAATGCCACCGGGAAGGGTGAGACAGCCCTGTGCGTCAATGACCTCTGCGTTCGCACCAGTATCCTCGACAATCTTCCCGTCCCGGATAGCGATGTCCTTGATCTCGCCCCTGATACCCGAGAGCGGATCGATGACGAATGCGTTCCTGATCAGCAACTCAGCCATGCCCTTTCTCCTCCTTCACCCGGTCGTAGATCTTCATGAGCACATCGGTATCACTCGGATACCTCCCGGTAAACAGCTTGCGGGTCCTGATGGGCACCCCGTCCATCCGGTATGCCGTGCCTTCTGCATCGATACCCGTGACCGCGACCGGGATCTGGAGCCTGGCGAGGTGGGTGGTCGCATTGACGTGCGGGTCGATCTGCACCGTTGGGATACGGGCGAGGTGCTCGGCACAGGCTCTCGGAAAATGTGCGCCCGGGTCGCTTGCTACCACCAGGCAGGCATCGCATTCGCCCCGCCGGAGCACATCCACGCTGGTCGTCTCCCCGGGGTTGTAGAAGGCAATCCCGCGGGCGAAATCAACGGCATAGGGATACCCCGAGATCCAGGTGAACACCTCGTTTGACCCGTACACATTCCAGTGCCCCCGCATCGGGGAGATGGTCCATTTCGTATGCCGGTTCAGTTCAGCGGTGAGCTCGATCGCATTCCTGACGTTCTTGTATCTCCCCCGCGACATGGTGAGGCCGAGGCCAAAGAAGATCGCCCCGAACTTCGCCCCAAGGAGCGTGTCAGCGACACGGAAGAGCTGTTCGCGTGACACCCCGGATACAAAGGACGGTATCAGGGAGCGTTTCCCCCGGACAATTGCCCGGAGGGCTGCAAGCACCGCGTAATCACCGCCCGGCTCTATCTTCACGAACTCGTCGGCGATATTTGCAGATTCGCTCTTCCGAACATCGACCACGATCACCTTCCGCTCAAGGAATGCATCGGTCAGGAAGAACCCGTCGGCAAAGGTCGTATACCTGCTCATGTGCCGCGGGTGGGCATCGATGGGGTTGGTCCCCCAGTATACGACCACGTCCGCCCGGTTCTTGACCTGCCCGAGGGTGCAGCCAGGGTGGCCCACCTCCTGGATAGCCATGATCGAGGGACCGTGGCATACCGTCGAGGTATTATCGATGAGTGCGCCGAGGAGCTCTCCGAGGTGGACGCCGATGCTCTGCGCCTCCCCGTGCGTCCCGCTCCAGCCGTACAGGAGCGGCCGGTCGGCATCCAGGAGGATTGCCGCAGTTTCCTCGATTGCTTCTTCGTAGGATACCTGTTGCCAGGCTCCGCCCGCTCTCCGGATGGGTGAGGTAAGCCGGTTATCTCCCAGGAACTTCTCGTTTGCAAGGGTGCAGCCGTTCTCAACGCTCACAACCCTGGTTCCCTCCACCTCCACGACGAGGTCATCGCACAGGCACCCACAGAACGGGCACACCACGTCCTCAACCTTCATACCGCACCCCCCCGCACTGCTCCATCAGGTCCGCGACGCTCACCAGCGGCGCATCGGTCGGGGTGATGTTCACAGGCGTGTCCTTGAAATCCGGCATGCCGGTGCAGTGCGTCTCGGCCCCGACCAGGTGGTTGGCGTACGGACCGAGGCAGACAAACACCTCACCCCGTGAGAGCCAGGCTGCAGGAAGCACCCGCATCACCACTGCTCCCTGGGTGCTTTCAACCCGCACGTGATCGCCACTCTCGATCTCCCGATCGAGCATATCCACCTCGTGCATGTACAGGGTCGATGCCTCCTCCCGGTACGCAGGGGTGTTCTTCCGTTCCACGTACGAGCCCTGCCGGATCGTCCTTCCCGTGTTGAGGATGAAGCTCATACCTCCTCCTCCGGGATATGGACTGCTTCGAGGAGACGGGCGACCCGGATAGCCCCGTTCGGACAGTGGTCTTCGCAGGTCTTGCACCCGGTGCATTTCTCAGCATGCAGGACCGTGCACTTTCCCTCGTTCACCCTGAGCAGGAGCTCATCGGTGGAGGCACGTCCGCCGTAGGCCATCTGGGTATCGATCAGCTTGTTGACCGGGCAGGCGACCGCACAGTTCCCGCACCCCATGCAGAGCGAAGTATCGACATCGATGCGAAACGAGAACGAGAGCCGCGTACTGTCATAGAACATAGACTCGAGGATCCTGCCGCTCGCGAGCACCCCGTTCGGGCAGGCCTCGACGCAGAGCCCGCACCGGATACAGTGGCCCGAATTGATCCGCGGCTCCCACCCGTCCGGTGTCCTGATGACATGGATCGCGCCCGGGGCAGGGCAGGCCATCATGCAGAAGAGGGCGTGCGTGCAGGTCTTTCCGGTCAGCTCCGGGAACCCCCGTGAATATGACGGAGTAACGAGCGGCGCCGTCTTTGCAAACAGGAACGTACCCAGCCACTGCACCCGGAATATTTCCTTCATGTAGGCAGTGAACGGGAGGGCCATATCACCGCTCCGTGCAGGCGATACACGGGTCTGCGCTCACGAAGGTCGAGCTCACATCCGCAAGGGACGCGACCCCGACGAGCATGGCGTGGCAGCAGGCCTCGATGTTCATGATGGAGGGGGTCTGGATTGATATATCGAGCACCCTCCCGGCTTCGTCCGTCCGTATGAAGTAGGAGAGCTCCCCGCGGGGAGCCTCGCCCGAATACGCGATCTCCCCTGCTCCCGGGATGCCCCCTCCCCGGATCGGACCCGGCTGCAGCAGGTCAAGGCAGGTCCTGATGATCCCGATGCTCGCGAGCACCTCTTCGAACCGGACCATGATCCGGGCGTAGTTGTCCCCTTCATCCCGGGATACCGGTGAGAAACCTATCTTCTGGTAGGTCGGGTGGCGGAGCCTCCGATCGGTTTCCGGCATACCGCTTGCCCGCGCCGTGGGTCCGACCGCCCCGGCCTCGCGTGCCGCATCTTTCGTAAGGATCCCGATCCCCCTGCTCCTGAGTGCGATCAACGGACCGGTCGCAAACATCTGCAGGTAGCGGGTCATCTCCTCTTCGATAATCGCGAGGGCTGCACGGAGGTGGAGGTCATCCTCCCCCCGGAGGTCAAAGCGCACCCCGCCGGGCACGATGTATGCGCAGGTCACGCGGGCACCGGTGATCCGCTCCAGCTCGTCCATCACCCGTTCCCGGATATCGAGCAGGTACATGGCGAGGGTCTCGTGCTCGATGGTATAGCAGTAGGAGAAGTTGGCGAGTATATGGCTCTGCATCCGGTCGAGCTCGTTCACGATCACCCGGAGGAGGGCGGCGCGTTCCGGCACCGGGATGCTGGTCATCGCTTCGAGCGCCTCGATGTAGACCATGTTGTGGATGACCGAGCAGATGCCGCATACCCGCTCGGCCAGAAACATCACCTCCTGCCAGGGCCTCCCCCGCATGATACGCTCGATCCCCTTCTTCATGTACCCGAGCTCCACCTCGGCAGCGATCACGTACTCGCCCCGCGTCTCGCACTTGATCCGCGCAGGCTCCTTGAAGCAGGGGTGCACCGGCCCAAGCGGTATCGAGACGTCAACGGTGCGCTTCATCGCTTTGCCACCTCGTAGTCCCGGAAAACCAGGGGTGCAACGGACAGGACCGCAGAGATGATCTCGGTCGGCCGTGGCGGGCAGCCGGGTACCTGTGCGGCAATGGGGATGTGTTTTGCCGCCGGGGGATCGATCAGGGTATGCGGGCGGTCGAAGAGGCAGCCCGATATGGGGCAGTTCCCGATCGCTATCGCAGCCTTGGGGTCCGGGATCTTCTCCCAGATCATCCGGAGCTTATCCTCCCATCCCGGCGTGAATGCCCCGATCACGAGGAGGATGTCGGCTTCCCGCGGGTTGTTGTGCACGTAGATGCCGTACTGCTCGATGTCGTAGCGGGGGGAGAGGCAGGCGAGTACCTCGATATCGCAGCCGTTGCAGGACCCGACATCCACGTAACAGACGTGGATGGATTTTGACCGGACAAAATTCTTTACCGCCTGGAGCAGGGTCATCGCGTGATCAGCTCCCGAATCATCGCCCTTCCCGCTTCAACCGCTTCCTCATGAGGTCGTCCTTCCGCTATCATGAGACGAACCTTCCCGGCAATAGCATCCATGTCGTCCTCCAAAATGAGCGGTACAGCCCGGGTATAGATCCCTGCACCCAGTTCTCTCCCGGGCCGTGGTGCCTGCTCCCGTTCCCGCATCCCCTGCTCGTAGCGGGCCGGCAGGTTCTCGAGGAGGAGCATGTCAAAGCGATCCATCATCCGCTTCCGGAGCCGGATCTGGGGGATTCCCAGTTCTGACGCGATCTCCCGGACCATCCGGTCGTGCCTCGTACTTGCGAGGATGGCGAGCTTCATGGACGAGAGATCGTTCTGGTAGAGGTACCCGCTCATAGCACACCCGCATAGTTCAGGATGCCATACAGCACAAAGAGAGAGACAGCACCCCAGAGTGCCGCACCCTCCCAGGCCCGGAGTTTGTCCTTTTCTGATACATAGTAAAACGATGCTGCCGCAATCAGGGCACTACAGATCAGGATGCCTTCAGGAGCAGTGGAAGGACGCTCGAAGATCTGTACCGCGCTCACGGCGATATAGACGATAACGGAGATGACGAGAGCCTTGCGGATCATCCGTACACCCCCAGGTATACGACATATATCAGCATCAAACCGGTAAAAAGGGTCTGGATCGTGACACTGTCAAAGGGGGAGAGCATCGGAGAGAACGCACAGATAAAGGAGATTGACACGGTGATAAGGATCATCGCGAGCAGGATCAGCAGGAACGGCAAGGGTCCGAAGAAGACCGCGATGAAGGTGAGCAGCAGGACGTAGGTCTTGAGCCCGTTGCAGGCTTCGAGACCGGCACGCCAGACCCCGAAGTGTTCGGTCTTGTACCCGCTCACGATCTCCTTGCTCTCCACGATCGAGAAGGGTGAGAACGGGAATTTTGAGAGGATCACGACGTACATCGCAAGGGCTGCGGGGAAGACTGCAAGGATGAGCGGGCCTGCCTGCTCCTGCCACGCTACGATATCCCCGATCTCGAGTGACCCGGTGAAGATGACGACTGCTGCAACGCTCACGAAGAGCGGGATCTCGGATGCAGCCGAGATGACCGACCGCACCCCGCCGAATTTTCCATAGGGCGAGCCTGAGGAGAGGCCAAACCCGTGTTCGACTATCTTGTGGAGCATGTAGATGCCAAAGATGATGAGGAGGTTGCCCCCCGCCAGGACGACGAAGAAGGCGGCTGTCCAGATCCCTATCGCAATCAGGACGACGGATACGAACAGGGTATCGCTCGCTGTCTGCGGTATCCAGGTACTCTTGAACGAGAACTTCAGGGCATGGAGGATCTCCTGCCATACCGGCGGGCCTGGCCGGCGCTGGATGCGGGCGATCACCTTCCGGTGTATCCCGAGGAGCAGGAGCCCGAAGATCATCGCAAAGATGAGATAGAGGAGATCGCCGATCATATCAGTACCCCAGGAACGGAATATCCGCGTCCGTTTCGCGGGCCATCCACCAGAGCCCGAGGAACAGCAAGAAGAGCGGGAACGTCACCACGACCACGGCAATACCCAGCCATGGCGGGACCGTCCCGAGCTCAGAGAGGAGCGTTGCACCGGTACCTGCCACTGCCGCGATGCCTGCGATCCTCCCGGCGGTCTTCTTCTTCATGGCCACCTCATAGCTGGACCACCACCTCGATCACCCGGAGGAAGATGAGAAGGGACGAGAGGGAACACATGATTACGTACGGTGCACCCGGCGCCCTGAACATCTCGGCTTTCGCTGCATAGAAGGGTGCCATGCCCTCCCCCATCACCCCGATGACGATGAATGCTTTCACTGCCAGCGGAACCGCGGGGAGCGTTCCGGTAGCAAGGATGGGCAGGGAGAGCGTCCCGGTTGTTGCTGCAACCATCGCAGACCCGCCAAAGAGCAGGACGGTTGCTGCCAGTGCGACCAGGCCGTACTGGTAGGCGGCGTTCTGGACATGCCTGCTCTTTACGGCAGCGACAATACCGACGTTGCAGATCCCGACAAGGGCCGTGAACAGGCAGAAATCGAAGAGATCCCCCGTCACCACGGCACCCATGGAGGCAAGCCCGCAGGCAATAGCCATGAACCGGCGGAATCGCATCTCGGAGAGCGAGATCTCCTTGGTCATGTAGGCGTCGGTTCCAAACGCTATATCGAGCTGGCGTTCAGGACGGCTGGCAATGACGAGCAGGGTGAAGACGAGCGCGAGGATGAAAAGGCTCGTCGTATAGGGGGTGAAGGAGATGACGATGTCCCCGAATTCAAGGAGAAAGAGGGGCGTCCCCCCCGCGGTGGTCACGCCTGCTCACCCCACATCGTGCCAACGAGCGCCAGCTTGGTGACCACCTTGATGAGGATGCCTATCGCCGCTCCCATCAGGGCAGCATACCAGTATTCGGGGAGGAACATGAAGACAAAGAACGCGGCAATCCAGAGTACCCAGGACATCCCGCTCGCAAGCTCGAGGAGGTGCAGGTCATCGGCCGAGTCCTTTGCAAGGAAGAGGAAGATGAGGCCGAGGGCTGCGATGGCACCCCCGGTGAACCCGGAGAGGATGACCCCGTACACAACAAGGATACTCGAGAGGACCAGCGGGGCCGGAGAACGCTGCACCACCTCGATCCGGAGCGCCCGTACCGGCCGGTCCTGCAACCCCTCCTTCACGAGGTAGATCTGGGAGAGAGCAAAGAGTTCGGCAATCCCCACAACGAGGCCAGGGAGGATGAGTGCCTCTGCAAGGTCGGTGCCAAGGAGCGCGATGAATCCCAGGGACGGGATCTCGACGAGGTCGATCAGGAGCAGCCGGTGGAGGTCGTCTTTCTCAAAAGCCAGTGCGGCAAACCCGGCCACGGCAGCAATCAGGACCACCAGGAGCCCCCAGGAGTAGTACTGCCCGATCACCGCGATCCCTTCCTGAAGATGTAGGATCCGATTGCAAACGCGATGAAGAGGATCGCTGTCTCGACGACCGTATCGAGCCCCCGGGTATTGTACAGGATCTCATCGAGAATTCCCCCGGGGTGGGCAACAATCGTGGTGCCGGTGTGCAGGGTGGTGTTTGCAAGGAACCAGGAGAACGGGGTCAGGTATGCGGTCACGTACCCGGCAGTAGGTGAATTGTTCGGGTACTGGAGCCGTATCTCTGCCCGGGAAAACGGCGGACCGCCGCGGTCATAGGGGTCGAGCGGACTTTTTTCGTCGATTGATTTCGGGTAGAGCTGGTCATCATAGTACGCGAACGGGAGGGAGATGATGGCGAGTGCGGCGATCACGGCACATGCTGCTGCAAAGAGCGGCATCAGGTTGTCAAAATCCGAGAGGAACCGGGATATCCGCTGGATGATCATGGCCCCTCCGTCTTCTGCAGGACGCGGACGAGGATATAGACCGAGATGGCAGAGACTCCGCCGAAGGTAAGGAGGGCGAGCGTCTCGTTGTATGCGAGCATCAGGAGCAAAAGCCCCCATGCCGGCAGCTCGAGGTTGATGATCCGGACGAGGTAGGTCTTCGGCCGGGGAAACACCACCGCAACGGTCCCGGCCAGGATGAGGAACCCACCGAGGAGGAATTCCGGGGTCAGGTGCGATCCCTCCTGCATGCCATCAGGAGGAAGAAGGTAGAGAGTGGCACGATGAGGGCAAGCGCTATTGCCACATCAAGGTAGCCGCGGTCAACCACGAAAGGGATCACTCCCGCGGCGATCAGGGAGAGGGAGATCAGCTTGGCGAACGGATCTCTCTCAAGGATCGTTCCCCCGGTACCGAGAACCACGAGCAGGCCAAAGACGAGCATCGGAAGGAGATTCATTCCTCCCGTATCCCCCCGGCATAGGTGCTCGCGATGGCATTCGACTCAAGGGTTGTGCCGATGAAGTACGCGGCCGCGGCGATAATGGTGAGGGGGTGGGGCAGGATGAGCACGATCGAACCGGCAACCGCGAAGGAGCAGACGTTGAGGAACGGGAGTTTTTTTACGGTGTTTCGTTCGAGCAGGACACGGATGCCGGCATATGCCGCAACAACAACGCAGACGGTGAGTGCGGCTTCCTCAGGGGTCATGCCCTCCGCCACCCCCAGAGCGTCGCAAGGAGCCGGCTGGCGTGTACGGAGGATATACCCTGGATGGTCAGGATAGCAATGACCATCCCGGCGATGAAGGAGGCCGGGGAAATACCGATGAGGCTGAACCCGTACACGATGAACGTTGCCGTGATGCACCCGGTCGTGCCGGCATAGCCGGGATCATGGCATACCCGGTTCCCGAGGTAGACGAGGAGCGCTGTGAGCAACCCGCCGGGTACACCTGCAATGAAGACTCCGCAGGCGGCAAGGAGGGTCCCGGCGGACGCATCAGGGGAGGAGACGATATTTCCCATCATATACCCGCCAGGGAGTGCTCCACCCCCTGCCTCGATCTGACGACCGATCTCGGATGCCCCGCTGACACCGCCGCGTTCCGGGAGCCTGAAGAAGAGGTCTATCGCGATAAAATTGACCCAGCTCACGGCTGCGGCGATCAGAATATGCAGTGGGTCTGCCGGCATCTCCTAATCTCCCGTGTAGACAAGTACCGGGGTTTTCTCGATAAAGGTTTGCATTTTACAAAAAACGGGATATTCCGCGGGCTTCGGGTACCGGTTTTCACCTTCCCGCCAGGGTCTTTGAAAAACCCCGGAGTCCTGCTCCCGTTACCTTGGTTCAAAGCCACGGACGATTCCCATCACGAGAATGAGGACCGGGATGATCTCAAGCCTCCCGATCCACATGACAAATATAAAGAGCCACTTTGCGGCCGCCGGGCTCGCTGCCGTCATGTAGCCGTGGCCGAGCCCGTTATTCGAGATCGCAGATATCACCTCAAATACGACCTTGTGCACCTCGAACGGTGTCGGCGCGATGTGCAGTGCCAGGATCGTTGCCACGAAGACTACGAGGACATAGAGGATGATGATCAGCATATTTTTTGAGAGCTCGACCTCAGATATCCGGGTTGGTATGTTCTTTCCCTCGTGCTTGAAGGGGACAAGCACATTTCCCCTGACAAACAGGCGCTTGAACCACCAGACCAGCCCTTCGTAGCCGAGGATAACGCGGTTGACCTTGATACCTCCTGCAGTACTCCCGGATGCGCCTCCGATAAACATGAGGAGCATGAGAATGATGAGGGGGAGCGGGAGCCACTGGAGTGAGGAGTTCTGGAGACCGGTACTGGTCAGCCCTGATATGGTACCGAACGTGCCGAACCTGACTGCTTCGGTCAGGGTATACTCATTGAACAGGTACAGGTTGAAGACGACCGCTACGGATCCGATAAGGGAGAGAGCCAGGATCAGTCGTACCACGGAATTCTTGAAGAACATCCGGAATTTTCCCCGGTACACGAGGAAATACAGTTTGAACGGGAGGGACCCGGCAATCATGACCGGGATCAGGAGCGCCTCGAGGAGGGGGTTGTTATAGTAGAGAACTCCGGCATCATGCGGGGTAAATCCACCGGTTGAGATTGCGACCATCGCCAGGTTCATGGCATCCCAGAGCGGGATTCCGGAGAAGAGGATCAGCCCGGTTGACACAACGGTGAGAAAGAAGTAGATCGCCCACATTCTCCTCCCGGTCGAGACCACATTTGGCATCAGGTCCTCAGATCTTCCTTCCGACCGGTAGAGCTGGATCTGGGAGAGGCCGGAGCGGGAGAGCATCGCGATACCGAATGCTATCACCCCGATACCCCCGAGCCACTGCGTGAACGAGCGCCAGAAGATCAGGGTTCTTGGCAGGGTATCAAGCGAGGTCATCATGGTGATGCCCGTATCGGTCCAGCCGGACATGGATTCGAAGATACTGTTGGTCCAGGGGATATCCAGGGCGAGGGCAAACGGGATCGAACCGATCAGCGCGACGGCCAGCCAGGTGAGGGCAACCGCGACAAGGGCGACCGAGAGCGAGGGAGTGTACGCCTTCTTAGGCACCTTGGAGATGAGAACCCCGAGCGTAACAAAGGTGAACGGGACCATCCCCATCGGGATGATCATCTCCCATTCCTGGTAGATGATGAGCACGATGAAGGGGACCAGGGTGACCAGGGCGAGGAACTCAAAGATGAGTGCCATGTCGTGCGCGATGATCGACAGGTGCCCGAGCCGCTTCATAGAAGGAGAAGGTGTGCATCCATCAAATATCTTTATTTTCACCGGGAACCCCGGGACCCATGATACAGATTCCATGGAGTAGGCGACGAATAGAGCGGGGAAAGAGCAGTATGGTAGCGATTCCTCACTGATCAACCGGTCAGGATATCGGAAACGGAAGGGGATTTAGGGGGGGTTTTCTATAAAATATCTCTGGAATATACATCCCTGATACCCGACCACAGGATGGTCATGGGCGTTTACGGTATATCCCGGCAAAACCCGGGAAGACCTGTTCTTCGTTACCTGGGTTCAAACCCGCGGACGATTCCCATCACGAGGATGAGGACCGGGATGATCTCGAGTCTCCCGATCCACATGACGAAAATAAAGATCCACTTGACGGCAACCGGGCTCGCTGCAGTCAGGTATCCGAGTCCGAGCCCGACGTTGCTTGCTGCGGATATTACCTCGAAGACCACCTGGTGCACCGCAAACGGTGTCGGCGCTACGTGCAGGAGCAGTATCGTTGCCACGAAGACCATGAGGGCATAGAGGATGATGATCAGCATATTCTTTGAGAGTTCGAGCTCTGAGATGCGGACCGGGATGTTTCTCCCCTCGTGCTTGAAGGGAACGAGCACATTTCCCCTGACAAACAGGCGCCTGAACCACCAGACCAGCCCTTCATACCCGAGGATAACGCGGTTGACCTTGATACCTCCCGATGTGCTGCCGGCTGCTCCACCGATCATCATCAGGAGCATGATCACGATGAGGGGGAGGGGGAGCCATCCGAGTGATGAGTTCTGGAGCCCGGTACAGGTCAGACCTGAGATCGTACAGAATGTGCCGACTCGTATAGCGTCAGCAAGGGGGAGGTTGTTGAAGAGGTACAGGTTGAACGATACGAGCAGAGAGCCGACCAGGGAGAGCGCGAGGATCAGCCGGACAACTGAATTTTTAAAGAACATCCGGAATTTTCCCCGGTATACAAGGAAATAGAGTTTGAACGGGAGCGAGCCGGCGATCATGACCGGGATCAGGAGCGTCTCGAGGAGGGGATTGGTATAGAAAAGAACCCCGGCATCATGCGGGGCAAATCCTCCGGTAGAGATGGTGACCATGACAAGGTTTACCGCATCCCAGAGCGGGATTCCGGAAAAGAGGACCAGCCCGGTTGATACAACAGTCAGAAAAAAGTAAATCGCCCACATCCGCCTCCCGGTCGAGACCACGTTCGGCATCAGCTCTTCAGACCTTCCTTCCGACCGGTAGAGCTGAAACTGGGAGAGGCCGGAATGGGAGAGCATCGCGATGCCGAATGCGATCACCCCGATACCCCCGAGCCATTGCATGAACGACCGCCAGAAGATCAACGTCTTCGGCATGGTGTCGATCGCGGTCATCATGGAAAAGCCGGTCCCGGTCCAGCCTGACATGGCCTCGAAGATACTGTCGGTCCAGGGGATATCCAGGGCGAGGGTAAACGGGATCGAGCCAATCAGCGCGATGGCCAGCCAGGTGAGGGCAACCGCGACCAGCGCAACCGAGAGCGAGGAGGTGTACGCCTTCTTTGGCACCTTGGAGATGAGAAACCCGAGCGTAACAAAGGTGAACGGGACCATCCCCAGGGGTATGATCATCTCCCATTCCTCGTAGAGGATGAGCACGATGAAGGGGACCAGGGTGACCAGGGCGAGGAACTCAAAGATGAGTCCCATGTCGTGTGCAATAGTAGCCAGGTGCCCAAGGCGCTTCATTGCAGGAGGGTGTATGCCTCACTTCAATATCTTTATCCCCCGGGGAATCCCTGGCCATGCGGGAAGACGGGGCTGGCAGGATGATGAGTCCAGGCTGCGGGCAGGGCTTTCTCTCCTTTCCATGTCTCTCCTTCCCATGGAAAAACCCCTCCCAATCGATCCAACAGTCCCAAAGGTGCCGGATGGTATGGAATAGGGGCACCGTCACTTCCCAGGGAAGGGCCTCCCTCCTGGGGAACAGACGCCAGGATCACGGCCATGGACCCCGGATCCTGAACACCCGGGCACAACCCCTGCGTCCCTGCAGGAGCCCCGGATCTCATTCTGTCATACAAGATGAAAGATTGGTGGAGTGCTGCGCTCAACGGTCAATTCTTCAGGAGAATGGAA
Organism: Methanoregulaceae archaeon; assembly: GCA_013331415.1. Lineage (GTDB taxonomy): Archaea > Halobacteriota > Methanomicrobia > Methanomicrobiales > Methanospirillaceae > UBA9949 > UBA9949 sp10516u. Next base: position 14,966 of record DUGL01000210.1, read on the forward strand.
AAGGAAAGGGGGTTTAGGAGGTTTTTTCAATGAATGATACGATACCGCTGCAGAACCGGTACCGCATGGATACCTTCACCCTTCTGCCTGTCTAAAAAGCAGAAAAGGGTACCATATATGATCGAATAAAGGCCTGTTACCGGGTATGCTGAGGTCACGCTCCATGTCACCGTCTTGAACGGAGGCAGAATGATTCGCTCGTAGGAGGGAAGTATCACCCGTCCGGGATCGCAGGCTCCAAGGTGGCGAAGGGCCGCGATCCCATGTGTGCTCAGTGTGACGGGTGATCATTCTGTCCGACCGTTTGTATCCAATATTCCGGGACATTGTACGTGCCATACCTTGCTGGTGCTGGTAACAAGGTTCTGAAACCCGGTACTGCACAGCTCCCAGACCCTCATATATGGCATATTTCTATTAAATCTCCTTGTTTATAATATTTGCGCAAAATAATAATTTTGCGTTATAAGGTACATTCCCTGCATGCAAATACACCCATTCATGGATACGAGCTCGTGCTGAAGAGAACGTAATAGCAAAAGATACCAACAGGAAGAAAAATGCGCAAAAGTGGCCGGGATACCGGTGCCCGGTGTCCGCTCAGAGCGCTACCCTGCCCAGCAGTATCGGATCACGGATTCTGGCGCACAGAGATTATTTGAAAGGATACGTGAGATAGTATACCGGGAGAAGCGAGGGTTGCCGAGCCAGGTCAAAGGCGACGGATTTAGGGTCCGTTCTCGCAGGAGTTCAGGAGTTCGAATCTCCTCCCTCGCATAACCGCCCGGTTTCCTGCCGGGACAACCAGGAAAACCACTCCTCCCAGGGACCTGCTGCAATGCAGTACTTGTTATAGCTGGCCAGCGTATAGCATGACACAGTTCTCATACAACTGTTTGAGTAAGCATCATGTATAAATCAAATTATGGAAGCTCGAGAAACACCGGGCCCCGCGAAATGACTAAAGTAGTATGTTCAGATTGTGGAAAGGATTGCGAAGTACCGTTCAAACCGACAGAGGGGAGACCGGTTTATTGCCAGGCATGCCTGCCAAAGCACCGGCAGCCCCGGTTCTAACATTTTTATTTATTTCTCTCTTATTTTGCCCGGGTGAGTGATTCACCAGGTTATCCGGTACTGGTTCCCTGCTACTGATTCCGATTCTTCCAGTTGGGGATGCCATGGCTTCGCGCATATGTACCCTGTTTTGCAGATTCAGATCCTGTCCCGGCCATAGTACGCGTGCCTGCACACCCGGTATTTCACCCGATTATCGGTATTTTGTTCCTCCCGCTGAGAGATCCTCATCCGGACACCCTTGTGTGGAGATGGAGAGAATAGCCCCCACCCTGATCCGTTATCCGGCAATTATCCTCGTGCCGGTCTTAAAAGTCTGATAACCTCATCTGCCGTTGCCGGCAGGAAGAAGAAAGGAGGCTGCTTTCCCGGATAAACCGGGAGACGGGGAGCTGCATATTCTGCGCGACATGCCCGAGCGCTGAACGAAAGTCCTCGAAGAGGCGTGGCGGTTGCCGCATGGCGTGGCGGACGTTCTCCCGGACATTGAAGACCCCCATCGGGACGTAGCCCTGATGTGCCTCGCGAAGCACGATCGCCCCAGCCTGCCGCTCTTCGGCCGAGAGCGCCTCAAGGACTGCCATCTTGCAGGAGTAGTAGCATCCACCGACACGGGAATAGCCTTTCTTCCCCCGGTTCTCCTCGTAATCCGAGAAGATATGCTCTTCTTCTCCTGCGATATGCAGGAAGGCCTCTATCCACTCGTACTCCCAGGGTGTTGGCATCAGGATCACAGCGTACTGGTTATGGAGGCTTCCGAATTCGTGCACCCGGAAGGTATCGATAACCGTATTCTGCCGCACCCGTTCGAGGAGGGTATCGGCGATGGTTGTATCGCAGGCAGTGATCGACCAGCGGGTCGGCACGAACCTCCTCCGGCTCTGCCTCCCCATGCACCCGGCAGAGAATGCCTTCTGGATCATCGAGAAGGGGATCCCGGCTGCATGGAGATCAACGAGCGCATCGCCTGCCAGGAGATCGGTATCATGGTACACCCTCTCGAGCCGTGGCTCCCACCGGGATGCCTCGACCTGGAACCGGTCAAGTCCTGCACTCGGGCCAAACGCGGAGTGCTCCTCCCCGAGAGAACGGCCGCGGGGCGCCTCTGAAAAGACCGCCTCGCTCTCAAGTGATCCCGATGACAAGGCGATCTCCCTGAGCTGTTCGGCGAACTTCCCGGACAGGTCCCGGACATCCTGGAGCGCCTTCCCCCGTACCATGCTCATCCGGTAGCCGGCTATCTCTTCCTGGGTAAGCCCGGCAGGTATCCATGACTCAGGGGTGTCCATTACCCGGATGTCTCCCTGTGCCGGCACCAGCATCGGTCCTGCAGAGACCTTCGGGTAGTTCCAGCTCCCGATGAATACCGAAGGGGGGGAACTTCCCTCAAGGGTTTTTCCGACGGGAATTGATGGCAGGGGATAAACAGCGGTGAGGCTCTTTAAATAGGTACCCTTCCCGATTGCCGTCATTACTGGAGAGATGGCGCATGAGAGTAAAACAGCACGCGGTGCAGGGAGAAAGTGAAGGATATGGCCCGAAGAGTGAGACTGATCAGCTCACTGCAAAGGCTATATCGAGCGTATCTCCTTTCTCAGGTCCTCAAGCCCGCCCCCACTCCAGATTCCGGCGCACAACACGCCAAACAGGGGTTACCCTGCCAGGCCGTTCAGTATATTTGCAAGGTAGAACCCCTCAGGGTAATACATTGAGCTGGAGATGATAACCAGATTGGGTACCGTGAGCAGGTAAAGAGGAGGAGTCCGAATACCACTCCTCTCCGTATCCTGCCCCCCCTGAGCGCGGGTTCAATACCATCATACAGTATCGCTGCGATAAAAGCGACAACGAATGGAGAGAGAAAAAAGAGGATGAGAACCGGGTCAGTGGCCGGGCGCATTCCGGGTATATCAGAGATGCTCTACGGGAGGAGGGTCATAGCCAGAGCTCCGGAAAGCAGCATAGTCACAAGGAGGAGAATCCCTCCTCCGAAACCAGCAATGAGAATCTTTCTTCCCTTCAGAGGAACACCAGACGATGCTTTTGGAGGTTCAGATTCATATGACTATCGTATATCAGGGACCAGGGGAATAGCGTGCCACGGATGGGGGGCTCCATAAGGAAGACAGGGCTGCCGTGGATTATACACAGAGACGGGAAACACTGATGTGCCCACAGGTTCTGCCATAGGTATATGGATCTCTATATTCTCAGGCATGGCAAAGCTGAAAAGGTTGCACAGGGTGGAGACGGTGACGCGGGCCGTGCCCTCACCAGACGCGGGAGATCCGAAGTGCAGGAAATTGCAGCATGGATCTCCTCCCAGGGTATTTCCCTTGATCTGATCGCAACGAGCCCGCTCACCAGGGCATTCGAGACTGCTGAAATCCTCTCTGAGGCGTATCCCGCTTTGAAAGGCCCGGTAGTGTGGGATGTACTCGCTCCGGGCATGGATTTCAATCACCTCATGTCCCGGATCAGGGAACTGGATCTGGTATCATCGCTCATCCTTATCGGTCATGAGCCATCACTGAGTGCCTGCATCAGCCGTATCATTGCGGGAGATGCCCGGGTCAGATTGTCACTGAAAAAAGGCGGGCTTGCCAGGATCGAAAATTTCAGTCCTGCAGAACCAGCTGCCGGGGAGCTGGCCTGGCTGCTCTCCCCCCGCCACATGCGAAAACAACCCTGAACCCCGGTGTTCTCTCATGCCTTCGGCTGGCTGACGAAGCGTTCTGCCCACTCTCTTTCGCGTACGAAATTCCCAGGATACATCCGCGGTCAGGTAGTGAGATGAAAAGCTCGAGAAAGAGTATAAAAAAACCAGAGAACTCACGGCCAGGAATGAGAGAGATCTGGCGAGGCGCCTCTCCCATGACTCAGCGTACAACCGGACCCGGCAACCAGGATTGACCCGGATGAGCGCCAGACTCCCTCAATTCAAACCTGCAGTAGCCGCTCCCCATTGCATAGCAGTGGGTCTCGATCGCCCGCATCTGCTGTTCATAGTACCGCGAGAAGAGGAAGGAGAGAATGCCGGAATCAAATGAACAGGCGGGCTTCCCAGAGACCGGGAGATCAATGCACTCAAAACAGTCCCGGATTTTCAGCGTGAGCGGTGACCGTTGCTCCAGCTCGACCGATCCCAGCCCGTTGTTCTCCCAGAGCTTCGTAATCCGGTCGACCATCCCCTCAATGGTGGGATGCTCGATACAGTGATACAGCGTCTCCCCGGCTTTGCGGCCGGCAAGGTGGAGTATCGGGTCGATAGAAAACCCCTGGTTCATCAGCGTGAGGCGTATTGTGGACAGGAACATCCGGTACATGGCAGCCTGGTCGCCCTCGCAGGGAACCTCCTTCTTCACGTAGGAGTCGAGGTCAAACCAGCCCTGAGACCGGGAATCGGCCCCGGCAAGGAAGAGTGAATGGAGGGAGAAGATCTTCTTCCGGCCATCGTGGGGATCCGGTTTTGCACTGACGATCCCTGCCGCTGCCAGATCTTTCAGGTGCACCGAGACGGTAGATTTCGCCCGCCCGGACTGCTCCACCAGGTCATCAAAGGCCATATCCCGTCGGGCCAGCATATCGAGTATCCTGACTTTCACCGGGCTCCCGATGGCATTGATGCCCTGCGGTGTCGCGTAGATGCCGATATACGGTAGCCTTTCAGGAAATGGGTCAGGGAGATCTGGCATGGGTGGGTCCGTTTATAATCATTTGTGGGCATCAAAAAGTATATATTTGTTTAGTTCGTATAACATAGAATGTTCGTATACAATAAAACATATCTGCGGGAAGCGGCCCTTTCCTCCGATCATATCTCCATTCACCTCCATTGCACATCCCCCCTCACCCTTCCCGGTGCCGCACCCTGCCCGCAGGTGGTGAAACCTGTATGACCAAAACCGTAAGCGATGTAATCTGTCCCTTCTGCGGGACACTGTGCGACGACCTGGAAGTCGTGGTCTCGGATGACGGCAAGACGATCGTGGACGTGTACAACGCCTGTGCGATCGGTGCCGCGAAGTTCATGCACGCCCAGGCGAAGGACCGGGTGAAGCGGCCCCGGATGCAGCAGGCAGACGGCAGTTACAAGGAAGTCTCGTATGACGAGGCGGTCGAGTATACAGCGCAGATGTTTGCGAAGGCGAAGAAACCCCTGATGTACGGCTGGAGTTCGACCAGTTGCGAGGCCCAGAGTGTCGGCCACGAGATTGCCGAGAAGGCGGGCGCGATTGTCGACAACACCGCGACCGTCTGCCACGGCACGACGCTGATTGCCGTCCAGGACGTCGGCATTCCGAGCTGCACGCTCGGCGAGGTGAAGAACCGTGCGGACCGGATCGTCTTCTGGGGCTGCAACCCGACGCACGCCCACCCGCGGCACCAGTCGCGGTACTCGATATTCCCCCGCGGGTTCTTCATGAACAAAGGGCACAAGAGCCGGAAAGTCGTGGTCGTGGACCCGCGGGTTACCGACACCGCGAAGATGGCCGACATCCACTTCCAGGTAGAACAGGGCCGTGACTACGAACTGTTGAGCGCGCTCCGCGTGGCGGTCAGGAACGAGAAGCTCCCTGACGTTGTTGCCGGCATCCCGAAAGAGAAGATCTACGAGGCAGCCGAGATCCTGAAGAGCGGCCGGTTCGGTATCATCTTCTTTGGCATGGGCGTGACCCAGACGCTCTCGAAGAACCACAACATCGACGAAGCGATCATGCTCACGAAGGACTTAAACGAGTTCACGAAGTTTAGCATCATGGCCATGCGGGGCCACTACAACGTGACCGGGTCCGGCCAGGTGCTCGGCTGGCAGTTCGGGTACCCGTTCTGCGTCGACCTCTCGCGTGGCTTTGCCCGGTACAACCCTGGTGAGACCACGTCAAACGACCTGCTCCGGCGCGGTGAAGTGGACGCCGTGTTCGTGCTGGGCAGCGACCCGGGTGCACACTTCCCGATCAGCTCGGTGAAGAAGATATCGCAGTTGCCCTCGGTCTGCGTGGACCCTCACATCACCCCGACAAGCGAGGTCTCGAAACTCCACGTCCCCGTTGCATTCGTGGGTGTCGAGGTCGGCGGCAACTGCTATCGTATGGACAACGTCCCGATCGATGCCCGCAAAGTCGTGGACCCGCCCGAAGGCGTCCTGACCGACCACGAGTTCCTGACCCGGGTCAACAAGCGTCTCGGCGAACTGATGGGGGCGGCATAGATGACCACCGAGTATATCATCAAGAACGGGTTCGTCTTCGACCCGGTCCAGGGGATCAAGGGCGACAAGGCCGATGTTGCCGTCAAAGACGGCAAGATCGTGAAAAGCACGGAGGTATCATCGAAAGCGAAAGTGATCGATGCTGCCGGCAAGACCGTGATGGCCGGCGCCGTGGAGATCCATGCCCACATCGCAGGGCCGAAGGTGAACGAGGGCAGGAACTACCGGCCCGAGGACAAGCTGTTCACGTATACGCCCAAGAAGAAGGGGAGCCGGATGGCCGGCGGGTTCTCGATCCCGACCACGTTCAAGACGGGATACGAGTACGCGAAGATGGGGTATACCACCTGCATGGAAGCCGCGATGCCGCCGCTGTTTGCCCGGCACGTCCACGAGGAGATCAAGGATACCCCCATCATCGACGAAGGCGCGTACCCGGTGTTCGGGAACAACTGGTTCGTGATGGAGTACCTGAAGAACGGCGAGATCGAGAACGCGGCGGCATACGTTGCCTGGCTGCTCAACTCCACCAAAGGGTATGCGGTCAAGGTCGTGAACCCCGGCGGGACGGAAGCATGGGGATGGGGCTTAAACTGCCTCACGGTCAATGACCCGGTACCCTACTTCGACATCACGCCGGCCGAGATCATGACCGGCCTGATGAAGACCAACGAGTACCTCGGCCTGCCGCACTCGATGCATGTCCACCAGAACAGTCTCGGCAACCCGGGCAACTACACGGTGACGCTCGACTCTTTGAAACTTGCCGAGGGGATCAAGGCCAAGAACACGTTCGGCCGCGAGACGGTCCTCCACTCGACCCATATCCAGTTCCACTCGTACGGCGGGGACAACTGGGGCAACTTCGAGTCCAAGTCCAAAGAGGTGATGGACTATGTCAACAGGCAGAAGAACATCACCGTCGATACGGGCTGCGTGACGCTCGACGAGACCACGACAATGACTGCCGACGGGCCGTTCGAGCACCACCTGACCGAGCTCAACCACCTCAAGTGGGCGAACGTCGATGTCGAACTCGAGACGGCCGCCGGGATCGTGCCCTACGTGTACAGCCCGGACATCAAGGTCTGCGAGATCCAGTGGGCCATCGGGCTCGAGATCGCCCTGATGACGAAAGACCCGATGCGGACGTTCATCACGACCGACCATCCGAACGCCGGGCCGTTCATCAGGTATCCGCGGATCTTCAGCTGGCTGATGAGCGCCGAGGCACGAAGGGACCGGATCGAGTCGTTCAAGCATTCCGCGAAAATGGTCGAGGCAACCCATCTCGCCGGAATGGACCGGGAGATCTCGCTCTACGAGCTCGCCCAGATGACGCGGGCAGGACCGGCCAAGTCGCTCGGGCTCGCCAGTGTCTATGGCGGTCTGGCACCGGGTATGGACGCCGATGTCGCGGTCTACAACTTCAACCCTGAGAAGTCCTACAAGCCCGCTGAGATCGAGAAGGCGTTCTCGGCCGCAGCATTCGTGATGAAGACCGGAACACCGGTCGTCATCGACGGCGAGATCGTCTCAAACGGGAACAAGCGGACCATCTGGGTCAATGCAAAGGTCAACGAGAACCCCCAGGTCATGCGCGATATAAAAGAGAAGTTCCTCAAGTACTACTCCGTGACCCAGGGCAACTACGATGTGACAAAGCATTTCCTCTCCGGGAACCCGCGGGTTATCGAGGTGGATGCAACCACGTGAGGAGGGAGAGAAGATGGAGACAGTCACAGTAACCATGAAAACCCAGCCAGTACTCTTCCTCGAGGCGGACAACATCTCACCTGATGCGTTTGCCGGGAAAACGGCTGCGGATATCGCGAGCCTCCATGCCTATGAGGGCAGGGAGCAGACCACGCTCGGGAAGTACTTCGATGTATCCGGGGATGCAGGGGCAACTGCCGCTGATACCCGGATCGTGGTCAAGGGCGATGTGAGCAGGGTAAAGTACATCGGCATGAAGATGTCTGCCGGCGAGGTGGTCATCGAGAAGGATGCCGATATGTACGTGGGGGCCTGGATGCAGGGCGGAAAGCTCATCGCAAAGGGCAGTGTCGATGCCTTCGCAGGAATCGGTATGAAGGGCGGGGAACTCCTCATCGAGGGCAATGCCGGCAACTACCTTGGCGCCGCGTACCGTGGCGACTGGAGAGGGATGCAGGGCGGCCTGATCCGCGTGAAGGGGAATGCCGGGAGCGATATCGCCTACTTCATGAACGGCGGGACCATCATTGTCGAAGGTGACGTTGATGTCCACGTCGCTACCCATGCCGAGGGCGGCAGGGTCATCATCAAGGGCAATGCCAAGAGCAAGGTGGGCGGCCAGATGGTGGAAGGCGAGATCGTTGTCTTTGGTGGGATCGATGTCATGATGCCAGGGTTCAAGTTCGTGAAAGACGAGGAACTCGAGATCGATGGCACAACGGCAAAATTTTCCCTCTTCCACGGCGATCTCGGCGAGCGCCATCCCAAGCGGAAAGGGCAGATCGTGTACGGGAAACTGTACCAGAAGATCTAATCCTTTTTAAATGAGAAGCGCACGTCATTTTCATATTTTATAAAATAAATAAACTACGTATATGTTACAATTATAAAAAAAAGTATTATTAATTATATAAATCTAGTATTACTAGTATTTATTATTTGAATGTTCTCCTGAAATTGCTAATTATTTTAATATTTTTATAAATAAAATAATTCTGAAGCAAAAGGGAAATCTTATATTGAGCTATACGATATAGTAGATTGTCCCGTGAGGGGACGTGCAATAGTGACCGACATCTATCATCTGCAAGCTGCCTAGCTTGCATTGCCGTTCAGTTATCGAAATGTAGTGTGGTTAAATGCGTTTGAAAGAGGATTATTATGGCAAAATATAAAGACACAATCGACCTTTATGACGACGAAGGCAAACTGCTCAAGAGCGGTGTTGCCATCGATAAGATCAGCCCGCTGACAAATGCCGGGACATTGAAGCTCATCGACCTGACCAAGAGGACTGTTGCAGTCAACCTTGCAGGAATCGACAATGCTATCAAGACCGGGGCAATGGCAGGCAAGAACAACCAGATTCTGGGATACAAGGTCAAGGCGGACTGCGTAAAAGACTGCGACGCCCTCATTGACAAGATTCAGAAGATGGTCCAGGTCACTGACAAGGACGATACCAAGATCCACAAGGTCGGCGGCGGCAAGATGCTCCTTGTCGAAGTTCCGAGCGCCCGCCTGAGAGCAGCAGCGACCTATGATGCAGCGTCAACCGCGGTTGCAGCAGCGACCACCTATGCCATCATTGACCAGTACGATATTGGCATGTTCGATGCTTCCTACGTCAAGACCGCTGTGTGGGGAGCGTATCCCCAGACCATGGACATGCAGGGCGGCAACGTGGTCTCGATCCTGTCCATCCCCCAGAACAACGAAGGTCTCGGCTACGCACTGAGGAACATCCCGGCCAACCACGTGGCAATGATCACCCACCGGAATGCGATGCAGACCGCCGCACTCTCTTCCACCTTTGAGCAGGCGGGAGAATTCGAGATGGGTATGGCCATCGGGCCGTTCGAGCGTGCCCAGCTCCTCCTCTATGCCTACCAGGGCCTGAATGCCAACAACATGGTCTATGACCTCGTCAAGGCAAACGGCAAGACCGGAACTATCGGTACGGTCGTGCAGAGCCTTGTTGAGAAGGCTATTGAGGACAAGGTCATCAAGGCCGGAAAGAAGGGCAAGAGCGGCTTCATCTTCTACGAGACCAAGGACCCGATGCTCTGGAACGCGTACGCTGCAGCAGGGACCATGGCTGCGACCATGGTGAACTGCGGTGCCGGACGCTTTGCCCAGGCAGTATCCTCGACCCTCCTGTACTTCAACGACCTGCTCGAGCACGAGACCGGACTCCCCGGCTGTGACTTCGGCCGTGTCATGGGGGTTGCAGTCGGGTTCTCCTTCTTCAGCCACTCCATCTATGGTGGCGGAGGCCCCGGTGTGTTCAACGGTAACCACGTTGTTACCCGTCACGCTGCAGGTGTCGGTATCCCGTGCGTCTGCGTTGCCTGTTCCCTCGATGCCGGAACCCAGATGTTCGGCCCGGAGGCGACCTCGAAGATCTACCAGGACACCTTCGGTCAGATCGACGAGTTCAAGAAGCCCCTGCAGGCAGTTGCAAAGGGTGTATAAATCACAGTCAGGGTAGAATGACAGACGCCAGATATCCTCAGGTCAGGATCGTCCCGGAACGGTTTCTCAACCCTGATACGACCGAACGGTTACTGAACCTGATTGTAGCAGTGAAAGGGGTGCGGAGAGTTCTCCTCAACGGGCCCCGGCTCCCCGCTACCGTCCCCTATGGCCCCGCACGCGGGGCCATGAACCCGCATACCATGCGCAGGACCATCCGGGTTGGCGGAGAAGATGTCGATCTCCAGGTGCACGTCGGATACGTGCTGCTTGAACTTGAATCCAGTGATGTTATCCCGGGAATCAGGGCAGCATGTGACGAGGCATTCACCGAGTTTGGCTACTCCGTCAAAGAGGGGAGGTTCATGAAGACCGAGGCAACCCTTGCGGACTATGCAAAATACGGGCCTGATGCAGACAAATCCATGATCGGCATGGCCGATCCCCGGAGCAGGTCAGGGCCCGTCATCATCCAGGGATGCAAGTAGCCATGCCGATGGGACGAGTCACCCAGGTTGTCGATTGCCGTGAAGCCATGGGAATGGGAAAGGGCGGCGGGATCGCCCAGCGGGGCACCATCTCGGAATGCCGCTACCCCGATGTTATCGTGGTCGGCATGTCCCCGGGAAGGCGCCACGTCACCAAGCCCGTGTGCGATATCACCTCGGCGCTCAGGCAGCAGGGAATCGAGTACAGCATCAGCACCCTTGTCCTGAACGCAGGGAGCGGTGTGCCCCCCGATGCAGGCAATATCGGTGGTGCTGTACTTGGTGCGTACTTCGGTCTCACGGACAGGGAGATTGCGCAGATAGAGAAACACAGGATCGCCATCCTGCATCATGGAAATGTCCGTTCGCATGTGGTGCATAAAGTCCGCTACATCCTCGAGCGGTGTGATGTGGAGGCGGTCGTGGTCTCGCAGGCCCCGGTTGACTTTGAGGATTTTGCAAAGGAAGGCGTAAAAACCGCACTGGTGATGCCTCCTTCCAACAGGGTAAAGACCCGGGGGACCGTCATGGCAATCGTGAGCGGGGTAACCCGTGGCCAGACACCCACGCGGGAGAAGATGGCGGAAGTCATTCATGCAGTGATGAAATTGATCAAAACAAAGGAGAGATAAAAACATGGCATACAAAGCACAATATGGCCCCGGAAGCTCCATTGTCGCCGAGAACAGGCGCAAGTATATGAACCCGGGCTATAAGCTTGAGAAGATCCGCGACATGTCTGATGAGGACATCGTCCTGATCATGGGACACAGGGCACCCGGTGCTGCCTATCCGACAGCACACCCGCCGCTCGCCGAGCAGCAGGAACCCGCCTGTTCAATCAGAAAACTTGTCGTACCAACCGATGGAGCCAAGGCCGGGGACCGTATCCGGTACATCCAGTTCGCCGATTCGATGTTCTTCGCGCCGTCCCAGCCGTACCTCAGGTCCTACCTTGAATCATACCGGTACCGCGGTGTCGACCCAGGAACCCTGTCCGGCCGTCAGATCGTGGAGTGCCGCGAGCGTGACCTCGAGAAGTACGCCAAGGAACTTGTCAACACCGAACTCTTTGACTCTGCCCGCTGCGGTATCCGTGGTGCGACCGTGCACGGACACTCGCTCCGTCTCGCAGAGGACGGGATGATGTTCGACATGCTCCAGAGGTGCATTCTCGACAAGAAGGCCAACATGGTCAAGTACGTCAAGAACCAGATCGGGGAGCCGCTCGACAAGGAAGTCAAGGCCGGCAAGCCGATGGACGACAAGTGGCTCAAGGCGCACACCACCATCTTCCACTCGCTCGGCGGGGTTGCCTACCGTGATGACCAGGAGTACATCGATTACGTCCAGCGCATCCACTCGCTGAGAACCAAGTACGGATTCATGCCGGTGGAGTGATTAAGATGGCAAAAGCAAAAATCGAGAGAACCCAGAAGCTCTTCCTGAAGTCCCTGAAAGAGAAGTTCGCCGAGGACCCGACGGCCAACCAGACCGTTTACGCACGCGAGGGCCTGAAGCAGTCCGCAAGGAAGAGAGAATTCGTTGATTCCGGAAAGAAGATGGCGATGTCCCGTGGCATCTCCATGTATGACCCCGTCCGCTGCCACCTTGGCGGTATCCCGCTCGGGCAGCGCCAGCTGATGACCTACGAGGTCTCAACGACCGGCGTCTTTGTCGAGGGTGACGACCTGCACTTCGTCAACAACGCTGCCATGCAGCAGATGTGGGACGATATCAGGAGGACCATCCTCGTCAACATGGACCTTGCCCACCAGACCCTGCAGAAGCGTCTCGGCAAGGAAGTCACCCCGGAGACCATCAACGAATACCTGCACGTGCTGAACCACGCCATGCCCGGCGCAGCCGTGGTCCAGGAGCACATGGTCGAGACCCACCCCGGCCTTGTGGACGACTGTTATTGTAAGGTATACACCGGCGATGAAGAGATGGTCGATGCGCTCGAGCCCCAGTTCGTCGTCAACATCGACAAGCTCTTCCCGGCCAAGCAGGCCGCCCAGCTCAAGGCCGCAATCGGCAAGTCGCTCTGGCAGGCAATCCACATCCCGACCGTGGTCTCGAGGACCTGTGACGGAGGAACGACCTCCCGGTGGTCTGCGATGCAGCTCGGTATGTCCTTCATCGGCGCGTACCGCATGTGCGCCGGAGAAGCCGCGGTCGCTGACCTGGCATATGCAGCAAAGCACGCTGGCGTTATCCAGATGGCCGACATCCTGCCGGCACGCCGTGCCCGTGGCCCGAACGAGCCCGGAGGCATCAAGTTCGGCCACTTTGCCGACATGATCCAGGGTGACCGGAAGTACCCGCATGACCCTGCCCGCGCCTCGCTCGAGGTTGTCGCTGCCGGAACCATGCTCTTCGACCAGATCTGGCTCGGGTCCTACATGTCCGGTGGTGTCGGGTTCACGCAGTACGCTACCGCTGCCTACACCGACAACATCCTCGATGAGTACACCTACTACGGTATGGACTACATCAAGGACAAGTACAA
>DUGL01000178.1 GCA_013331415.1 Methanoregulaceae archaeon
GGACTCCTCTTTCCCCTCTTCATGTTCCTGGCATTTGCGGCCGGGAAGAATGTCCCGCCCGGTCTCCTGATCCCGGGGCTGATCTCGGTGACCATCCTGTTCTCCTCTTCAACGATCGAGCCGGTCTCCATCCCTATCGAGCGGAGGACAAAGACATTCGAGCGGCTCCTCTCGGCACCGGTCTCCCTCCACGCGATCGTCATCGGGGAGAGCCTGAGCGGGTTCCTGTACAGCATCGGGATAGCACTCGTCCCCCTTATCGTGGGGCTCATCGCGTTTGGCACCACCATTACCGCTCCCCTGGCGCTTCTTGCAGGAATCCTCCTCACCGCGCTCTGCTTCTCCACCATGGGGACCCTGTTTGCCGCATACCCGACCGAGAGCCCGGGAGATATCATGTCGATGTTAAACCTCGTGCGCCTCCCGCTCATCTTCGTCTCCGGCACGTTCATCCCCCTCGATGCCATGCCTGCCATCGGGAGGTGGATCGCATACATCTCTCCTCTCACCTATGGCAACGACCTCATCCAGCGTGCATACGGGCAACCGGCCTACTTCGACCCGTTCGTCAGTGTGGGGATGCTTGTCCTCTTTTTCATCGCATTCCAGTTCATTGCCCACCGTCTCTATGTGCAGTTCAACGATTAGATGCATTCAGGTCGTTGAGGAGAGATAGGTACTGCTCCTTCTCTTGAGAGATCGGGGGGTGCAACCCCTGTTGACACATGGCAGACAGGGGCACATCTCATCTGCCCTGTCACATCGATATCTGCCCGCAGCAGGCATTCACCGGGAGATCTTTTGGCCCGGACGAACCACGGGATGCACGGTTCGATGCTGCCGCAGGAGACCGGTACTTCCGGGGAGATGGAGAAGGCACAGGGTGCCGGGTCTGCGGGTTGTGCCGGTCGCCTGCCCGTACGGGAGGAGATCCGGCATGTGACGCCGTGAATCCGGAACCATGGTTCTCTCCCTGCCGGGGGGATGAAACCACCCGCAGCGATTCCGGTTGCCCAGGGATCATCCTCATCATGGGGGAAGCCCATAATCGGAACTTATGAAGCGCTGGGTGCCGGGACTCCTGGTCGTTCTCGCGGCGGGAGTCATCCTTGCGGGGCTGGCGTACTATTTCATCCCTGAATTTCCGGGGAGCCCTGTCCCCCCCGGGATCCGCCTGCCACCCGGATTCTCCCTGGCGGTGTATGCCGATACTGTCCCGGGAGCACGGAGCATGACGGCGGGTCCCCCCGGCGTGGTCTTCGTGGGGACGCGGGGGGAGGGGAAGGTCTATGCCGTCCTTGACACGAACCAGGACCAGAAGGCAGACCGCACTCTGACCATCGCCTCCGGACTGGACAGTCCGAACGGCGTTGCGTACTGGGACGGTTCCCTCTACGTGGCTGAAGTGAGCCGGATCCTCAGGTTTGACCGTATCGGTGAAGAGCTGGAACACCCGTCACCGCCGACCCTAGTGCGGGACGATCTCCCGACGGACCGCACCCATGGCTGGAAATTCATCGCATTCGGCCCGGACGGCAGGCTGTACGTCCCGGTGGGTGCACCCTGCAACGTCTGCGAAGGAGCAGACCCGCGGCATGCTGCGATCCTCCGCATGGACCCGGACGGGAGCAACCTCGAAACATATGCCCCGGGAGTCCGGAACACGGTGGGGTTTGACTGGGACCCTGACACCGGAGACCTCTGGTTCACGGATAATGGCCGGGACTGGATGGGTGAGGACCTCCCGCCCGATGAACTGAACCATGCTCCCGTCCCCGGGATGCATTTTGGGTTTCCCTTCTGCCACGGGACCGGCAATCCCGACCCGGAATTCAACCGGGGACGGGACTGCACGGGATACACCCCGCCTGCACGGGACCTTCCTGCCCATGTCGCGTCGCTTGGGATGCGGTTCTATACCGGGGAGATGTTCCCGGACGAATACCGGGACCAGATCTTCATCGCCGAACACGGGTCATGGAACCGGGTTGTGCCGACAGGGTACAGGATCAGCCTTGTCCGGCTCGATCACGGGATCCCGGTCTCGTACGAGGTCTTTGCCGAAGGCTGGCTGGAAGGCCGTGCGGTGTCCGGCCGGCCGGTCGATCTCCTCGTGATGCCGGACGGTGCACTGCTGGTATCCGATGACCATGCTGGGAAGATCTACCGGATCGCGTACGGAACCGGACAACAGGGTTGAGGGAGGCATCCCCCGCGGGGAGACTTCCCCGGGGAATCTTCTTATCCCATCCGGGTGATGGTGTCCGGGGACCCTGGACGGGACAGAGCGGCCGGGGGGAGTCTGGCAGGACCATCTTTTGGGTATGAGCGGAGCCCGGCAGGCAGGCACCATGATCATGGTCCTTTCCCGAAAGGAGGGGGGATGTTGCCCCTCTCAACGCAGGAGTGAAAGGCGGTGAGCGTGCCAGTACATGTCCGTGCTCGTCCGGGAACCCCTTGCTCCATCAGCCAATTGCGTACGGAGGAACCGCACGCGGGGCTGATCCCCGGGTACGGTCACCAGCCCCGCTCCGGAATTCTCCCTTAAACATCGTTTCGCGCTCTTCCCGCACTCCGGAAACGGAGATCACGGGTGGCTGGCCGGAAAACGTATCCGCGGGGACAGGGGACCCGAGCGGTCGCATCTGCGGGTCATCCTGATGCCCTGCACCATCCTCCTGCGAACCTCACCTCCACACCTATTTATCGGGATTGGGACCAATTCTGACCCATGGCGGTGAAGAACCCGTTCAGGACGACCCTGGTTGCACCCTGCGGCATGGACTGTGCCATCTGCATGGCGTATCTCCGGGAGAAGAACCGGTGTGGGGGATGTCATGCACCGGACCGGAAGTGCAGCAGGAACTGCACGATCTTCTCCTGTGAGCAGCTCCGGGGCAGGTACTGTTATGACTGTGCGAATTTTCCCTGCACACGGCTCCGGCAGCTTGACACGCGGTATCGGAAGAAGTACGGGATGAGCATGATCGAGAACCTGATGGCGATAAAGGAGCAGGGTATCCGGGCTTTTGTCAGAACCGAGCGGGAGCGCTGGACCTGCACGGCCTGCGGGGGGGCGATCGATGTTCACCACGGGCGATGTTCTGCCTGCGGGAAAGAGCGGGAGTCATAGGATCTGGTCAGCTCTGGTATATCTCAATCATCGGGTCGGGGTGGTTCACCGGGATCGTGGAATACGGCGTGAGCGCAATCCCGGGAACGTTTTTTGGGATCGATAACCGGGACAGTCAGCGAATCGTGGAGTATGGTGTATACCACGGGAACCTCAGATTCGCGGAGGGGAGCCTGCAGGTTCAGTATTCAGGGGATAATCCAGGGATTCCTCTCATGGCTGATACCGATGGTCTCCTTCCTTCTCTGCACCTCTCTCCTCTGGACGTGGCTCTCCCGGCATGTTCATCCCTGGTGCCTGATCCTTCAGGGTCCAGGTGACAGGTATACCTGGATGCATGCCATCACCACCCCGTCCAGCCGCGATGATGCCGCCCGGGGCCTCATGAGGATTGGGCAGAGGGTCCGGACGTGATCCTCCCTTATACCTGATCGCAACAATTGATCTGGTGTGCAGGAAGAACCCGGGATCCTCTCCGCCGGATCCTCCCTCAGGAGACGTCTCTCCGAGCGTCTCCTCCTCATCGGGCCTGTCCTGGTCCTTGCCATCGAGGTCTCGGGCGAATCCGGTATCGTTGAGATCTTCAATGGCGGCAGGGAGTTCGGGTATCTCTTCCTCTGGGTTTTCGCGGTGGCTCTCGTCTACAAGTTTGCCTTCGCGTACGGCATCGCCCGCTATACCCTCGCCACGGGCAGGACGATCTTCTCGGGTCTCCGGTCGATACCCGGCCCCCGGAACTGGGAAGTCACCTTCATCACCGCGATCTACACCCTCGAGATGGCCGCGTTCGGGGGGTTCATCCTCATCTCGGCTCGCTTCCTCACCCTGCTCCTCCCGCTCGCTGTCCCGCTCCCGGCCGTGGCGCTCCTGACCCTCGCTGGCATCCTCCTCATCCTCTGGAAAGGGTCGTACGAGCGGATCGAGCGGGTGATCCTCGGGGTCGTCATCATCCTCTTCCTCGGACTGGTTGTCAGCATCTCTGCACTGGATATCCCGCTCCTCGAGGTTGCAGGGGGCCTCGTCCCGGTCCTTGACGATCACCACCTGGTCGACATCATGGTGCTCCTCGGTGCGGTCAGTGGCGGGCTGAACCTTCTCCTGTACTCGGTCTGGCTCCGCGAGAAGACCGGCGGGAAGCCCTGCACCGACGATCTCCCGGAGAAGATGCGGGGTGTGCGGACCGATCTCGTCATCGGGTTTGCCC
>DUGL01000172.1:0-5822 GCA_013331415.1 Methanoregulaceae archaeon
ATGGAGAGCTGACGGATGGTGCCAAACAGGAGATATGCGATCGGGGCCATAATCCCGGCATAGAGCCCGTACTGGGGTGGGAGACCTGCGAGCTGGGCATAGGCGATCAGTTCGGGAATGGCGAACGCAGCAAGCGTGATGCCGGCAATCACGTCGTACCTGAGCAGATCCCGGGAGTATACCGGGAGCCATGATACTATCGGAAAAAAGCCGAGAATGCGCTTTTTTACAAGATCCCGGGTAATCAGCTCTCTCTCCGCCACATCATCACCGTTATTGACCCGGCTACTGACTCCCGGATGTATCAGGTATGCAGTACTGCCTGGTACTGGTATTCCGGCTTCGTCATCCAACTATATAATCCTGATTCCCTGACGAGGTTACGAGAGCGGGAANNCATGGATGCCGGGGCGCGTGTGCAAACAATGATGACTCCCCATTCACCCTGCTCCCTGATAAGGGGGCAATCACCCTGGCGGGGGATCCGGTGGTCCGATCAGCACCCCGAGCCACCGGGTCTCTTCCCAGAACCCGGATACCATCTGCATGGTCATCGTCAGCGGAACAGCGAGCAGGAGGCCGAAGGGCCCGAGAATGAACCCCCAGAAGAAGAGTGATACCAGCACAATAAACGGGGAGAGTGCGAGCTGCCGTCCGGCTACCTGCGGGAAGATTACATCTTCCACGAGGACGTCAATTGCCCCGGCACAAAGGAGCAGGATCAGGGCAGCCCCGGGCCCGTACCCGATGTAGGCAAGGATCATGGGGGGGATGATAGCGAGCCAGAAACCGACATAGGGGATATATGCCATGACGAACGCGAGAAATCCCCAGAACACGGCGTACTCCACCCCTACCGCTGCGACGACAAGACCGGCACCGACACCTGTTGCCAGGTTCACTTCGGTCTTGACAACGAGGTACCGGACGATCCTCTCACCAAACAGGCTGACCCTGGCGAGAACTGCAGGCCGGTCCTGCAGGATCTCCTGGATCTTTCCCGTGAATGCCCGGGATTCCGCAATGAGGAAGAGTGTTGCCAGCACAACGAATACCATTGACCCGAGCAGCGACGACACCCCTGAAAGTATCTGGTTTGCAACGCCGGCCAGGGATCCTGCCACGTTCACTTCAGAGAGGTCAACCCATCCGGAAAGTGCCGGGATCCGGAACGCGGGCACCTGTTCCTCGATGTTGTTCAGGTATGCCGGGATCTGTCCGACGATCTGATACAATAACCCTGCGATGAGGACGAAGAAACCTGCGATGATCGCAATGAATATCAGAAAGACCAGAACCAGTGCCAATCGGTGGGGGAGCCCTTTCTCCTCGAACCACCGCAGAAGGATGGAGAAGAGGATTGCAAGGAAGACCGAGAGGAGCAGGGGTGCGATAAATGATGACCCGGCTTTCATCCCGGCAAGGATGATTATGACGCCTGCAGTGATCAGCACAAACCGGCCTGGTTCCCCTGAAAATGAAGTGAGCTGCATGGGCTCCTCAATGATGCCGTCTCAGGACATTCCTGTCGGAACAGGCCTGGTCATCAGCCATACCTGATCGCCTTTTCGTTCCTGAATGGAAGCGTGTGCTCACCGGCATCCTCATCCCGTGCACATCCTGTCCCAAATTTCTGACGTGTACCTTTTCTTCCGGGAACGATCTGGATTTTTCTGATACATCTCTCACGGATCATGGAAACGATCTCCTCAGCGGGCATCCCTGCGAAGCGGGCAGGTCATACAGTGACCCCCGCCGCGTCCCCGGCCCAGTTCTGATCCCTCGATCTCCAGCACCTCGATCCCGGCATCCCTGAAGTTGCGATTCGTGCAGGTATTGCGGTTGTAGGCGATAACCACGCCAGGCCGGAGAGCGATCACGTTATTGCCATCGTCCCACTGCTCGCGCATTGCCTGGTACTCATCTCCCCCGGTCGGAATGGCCGTGAGGCGGTCGAGATCCAGCGCATCGGCAACCGCGGGGAGGAGCCCCTCCTCCTTTGTCACCGAAAAGAGTGACCGCTCATCGCCCGGACGGATACTGAATGCCTGGATAGCATTCACCACGCTGGGATAGATACTGGCCGTGTCATGATCGAGCAGCGTAAAGACGGTGTCAAGGTGCATATGCGCCCGGTCACGGGTCATCCGGGCCACAATGATCCGGTCTGCTGCATCCTTTTCAAAGAGCACTGCTGCGAGCTGCTCGATCATCCGGGCAGATGTCCGCTCGCTCATACCCACAACGACGGTGCGGTTCCCTATCGGCATCACGTCCCCTCCCTCGAGGGAGGACTGCCCGAAGTCTTCCCGGGCAGGTACCCTGCCCCCGGGCTCTTCGGGTGAGGGGTGCCAGTATGAAAATGCTGCATCCCTGAATAACGGGTGGGCACGGTAGACCAGCTCCACGTTGATCGATTCGCGCCTTCGTACCGGCCAGTGCATCGGGTTGAGCGATACGCCGTTTGCGATCCAGGATGAGGAATCACGGGTAAAGAGGGTGTTTGGCAGGGGAGGGAGGATGAAGGCATCCGGTCCGGCTGCTGCAGCGGTGAGGGAGAACCGTGAGAGCCCCTCCATGTACACGCATTCCAGCTCGCTGACCGTGAGGCCGCCAATCAGGTGCCGTGCCAGTCCGGCCGGTTCCATACCCATCAGGCAGATGCGCACGGCGTCCACTGCCGAGAGTCCAACCGTCGCTGCATTCACCACCCGGTCCAGCACCCACCTCCGTGTCTCTTCTCCGGTGGCGAGCGCTTCGGTGAGCAGCTCCTGCAGGTGGTATACAGTCACCCCCTCGTCCCGCATCAGGCGGACGAATGCATCATGCTCCTCGCATGCCCGGTCCACCCAGAGGATATCATCAAAGAGGAACTCATCATGGTTCGCTGGCGTCAGCCTGCGCAGGCTGAGATCAGGCCGGTGTACCAGCACGCTTCGCAACCGCCCCACTTCTGAAAAAACCCCGAATGTGTTCATGGCCCCGCACTTCCCTCACGCGTTACCTGTGTCCCGGCACTCCCGGCAACCATCTCAGGGATATCCGTGAGTGCCCCTATCACTGCCCTGCCTCCCGTTCTCTCCACGAATTCTCCGGCCGCCTCCACCTTCGGCCCCATCGATCCAGCCGGGAACTGCATCGTTGCCAACGCTGCCGGAGTCGTGTTCATGATAAGGCGGGCCCGGGGTGTCCCGAAATCACGGTACACTCCCCTGACATCCGTTGCCATGATGAAGATATCAGCACCGAGTTCTCTGGCAAGGAGGGCACTTGCAAGATCCTTGTCAATCACTGCCTCCACCCCGGTAAGGTTCCGCTCCCTGCCGGGCACAAACATCGTGGGGATCCCCCCGCCGCCTGCGCAGATGACAATGACGCCCCGTTCAAGCAGCCACCGGATAGGCCGGATCGCAAAGATCCGCTGTGGGCGGGGGGACGGGACCACGCGGCGCCATGATGCACCATCCTGCCGGAATGTCCAGCCATACTGCAGGGCAAGCCGGTCAGCACCGGGCTTGTCATAGAGCGGGCCGACAAACTTGGCCGGGTCGACAAAGGCGGGATCGTCCGGATCGACTTCGATCATGGTGAGGAGCGTCGCAAACGGGATCTCCGGGGGAAGGAGGTTCCCGAGCTCCTGCTCGATCAGGTAGCCGATCATCCCCTCTGTCTGGGCGTCAAGAACATCGAGGGGATAGGGGCCGGCGTCCGTGTAACAGGCTGCCTGGAGGGCGAGCAGTCCGACCTGCGGGCCATTGCCGTGCGAGAGAACGAGCTGGTGCTCCTGTGCGAGAGGTGCAAGGACCCGTGCAGCTTCCCTGACATTCGCCCGTTGTATCTCGGCAGTCATTGGTTCTCCTCGCTTCAGGAGGGCATTTCCCCCCAGCGCGACCACGATCCTCATGGCAGCCGGCTTCCCGGACCACTCAGGTCCGCATGATGTATCGCTATCAGTCCTTTGGTAATGGTGAACATCCAGTACCTTTCCGGGAAATTCCGGAATACCTCACTGATAGTCCACCTGGTAGGGGCACCAGCGCATTTTGTCTCCGTATCAGGGCAGTTCGTCCGCTCCCGCACCATCCGGCCCAGCCTCTTAGAGGTGCATTGAATCATGGGAATAAAAAATGAGCGGAGTAGTGCTGCTCCACCCGCGCTCGGGAAAGCTCACGCGGTCATGGTTTTTCCGTAAAAGAAAGAGAACCGGATAGACCCCCTTGATGCGATCCTGGGAGAATTATCGCTCTTGAAAAGACGTGGGAAATACCGTAAGGGTTACAGGACATCAGGAGCCCTGCGCCCCCCTGCTCTCTTCTTCTTCCGGTACAGCCACCCCCCGATGATCATCATGAAAACGATCCCGAAAGCAGCGATCACGAGGACCATAAAGAGGATCTGGGGGTTGGTGAAGTTGGCAGAGACAACCAACAGTGCGGCCGATACATTCCGAAACCCGGTCCCGAACGCGAGTACCTCCCGGTTCCGGGGATCCGGCCCCCCAAGAACAAACCCGATGCCAAACGACCCGAGGATGAAGAGAGCTGCAACGAGCGTGCCTTCAAGGCCGAGGAGTGCGCTGGCCCTCATCGAGAAGTCGCTCGTGAACAGGGCGGTGGTATAGATGAGGAGGACTGCAATGATTGAGAGATCGGATGCCTTGTCAACCACAGGGAGAATCTTCATCGCTGTCAGGGGCACCCGGGCGCGGATGGCCATTGCGATGATCAGCGGGATGAGCATGAATACCACCAGGTAGAGAACCGTACTGCTCTGGTCTACCCTCACCCCAGCAATGAGGAAGGGGAGGATGAGAGGCATCAGGAGGATGGTCGCAAGGATCAGGACCATGGTCAGCCCGACGGCGTAGGCAACATTGCCCCCAATGATGTCTATCGCCTTGGGCAGGGATGGGGCCCCGGCAGCCAAAGCGACGAGCATCAGCCCGGCGGCCAGTTCAGGATCCAGGCGGATGATCGTGATGATGAGCAGGGCTAAAGCCGGAACAAGGATAAAGTTAGCGATGAGGGATACAATAAGGAGCTCCTTTTTTTTCCACGGTGAAAGGACTTCGCGGATGGTGAGATTGAGCCCCATCGCAGCGATACTGGTGACCACAAAGATCCAGATTGCATAGTTTCCTATATCGAAAAACAGGTTCTCCATGGTCTCCGCTGCACCCCTTGCCCGGCTTCCGGCCGGGAAAACTGGATAGGAGTCTGTGTTCCGGATCCCTATAATACTGTGCTGTACAGGTCATCCGGGGAGCGTGACGAGGCAGAAGAGGAAAATGATGGTGGCCGGGAGATAAGCAGGCTGCGCCATGGTGCGACCGCACCATGAAAGAACCAGCCAAGGAAAAAGACCCAGACAGTGTCCGGACGTACCAAGGACAGACGGGAGTTCCCGTGTCGTGAGGGTGGGTTTGATCGGGAGCAGCAGCAGCCCACACATCCTTGAAAGCAGGGTCGGGATACAAACTCCTCACCCACCGATGGTCAGGTCCAGGGTGCCGGGTTTTTGGCTCTGGAAAGCATATACCTGTCCTGCGAGGCTCGTGAGATAGGTATGGTCAGGATGCTGCTGGGGATTGGAAACACCCTTCGTCGGGATGACGGGGTCGGGAATTATATTGCGTCACGTTTCCGGGCACGGGGGTGGCTCGTCCTTGACTGCGGGACCATGCCCGAGAACTTTACCGGCGTCGTCCGCCGCCACCACCCTGAGCTCCTGGTTCTCGTGGATGCCGCCGATATAGGCCTTGCTCCCGGTGTGTTTCGCATCGTTGCCCCGGACCGGATCGGGGACGTGAGCACCGGGACGCA
>DUGL01000172.1:5953-6239 GCA_013331415.1 Methanoregulaceae archaeon
CATCCGGTTTTCGAATGAGAATCGTTCCACGATGCTGATCTTTTACGCCAGCGCTCCGGAAACGGTGTTCATTGGGTTCACATGAAAAAAATAATGATGCATTTCTCAACAGGCCCGGCGCATGAAAATGCCGGAGGCATTTTGGCATGAAAACCGCATCCGCGGTTTTCATAAGGGGGGCATGTACTCTCCTGGACTCATCTGCATTTCATTGGAAATGGCTCCGCTGTTTTCATGACGGTGCAGGTTTTTACACGACGAAAAGGAACCAGGTTTTAAAAAAAAA
>DUGL01000172.1:6273-6734 GCA_013331415.1 Methanoregulaceae archaeon
CTTTCGGGCAGATATCATTGCACTGTGAACAGAAGATGCACTGCGTGACATAGATCCGGATCCGTTTTGTCTCCGGGATAAACTCGATTGCATGGGCGGGACAGACCTTGAGGCAGAGTGAGCAGCCGATGCAGGCCTCCCGGTCGTACACGATCTTCCCCCGATACATCGGGGGGGTCGCGACCGGGGGATGGATCGCAGCTTCCCCGCGTGCAACTTTTGCCAGGAACGCGGTCACGGAAGGAGGGAGGTGGCGTGCCGGGAATGCGTTCGTGTCAGGCCTGCTGAAGAGCTGCTTCAGGAGTTCCGGGACCAGCGGGAGTCCTGCCATATCAGATCACCCCGAGCACATGATCACCCATCACCAGGATAAGCCCAACAAGCCCCGCAACAGCGAGGTAGACCCAGTAGACCGAGACCACCTGGTTGATCCGGAACCGGGCCATCGAGACCCGGATAAC
>DUGL01000172.1:6759-24351 GCA_013331415.1 Methanoregulaceae archaeon
AGTCCGGCAACTGCGGCAAGGCTGTACGGGAAGAAGATTGCGACAATGAGCGCGGACATAGCGACGGTCTTGACCCCCTGGGCGAGGGAGAAGAGGGCCAGGTTCTTCCCGGAATACTCAACGAGAATACCGCCGGCAAGCTCGGTCTCGGCTTCCGGGGTATCGAAGGGGATGCGGGAGAGCTCGGCAGGGGTCACGATCAGCAGGATCACGAGCAGGATCAAAAACCCTGTCATCCCGAGGGGACCGACGAGACCCCAGACCGGGTTTGCCTGGATACTGGCAAGGGTGAACGGGAGGGCAATTCCCGCTGCAGCGATCTTCCATGCAACCGTGACGACCACGATGGCGAGCGGGAACTCGTACGCTATCATCGTGACCATCTCACGCTGTGCCCCGATGGTCGCATACGGTGAGCCCGAGGCAAACCCTCCGGCGACGAGGGCAAGTGCCGGGACGGTGAGGAGGTACATCACCAGGATAAGGTCGCCTCCTCCGGAAAGCACCGGGGCAAACCCTCCAATCGGGAGATACAGGAGAATAGTGATGGCTGATGCGAGCGCGACAACCGGCGCGAGATGGAACAGCCAGGGGATGGCGTTGTCAGGGACGATGTTCTCTTTTGCGAGGAGCTTCCTGATATCCGTGAACGGCTGGGTGAGCGGGGGGCCTATCCGGGCCTGCATCCGTGCTGCCGCGATGCGGTCGACGCCCATCAGGAAGAGGCCGATGATGATACCAAATACAGCAATGAGCACGGCAGCGATGACGATCCCGACAAGATCCATCATTGCGATAACCTCCTGGTCTTCTCCCGGGAGAGCCGGGTCATCTCCTCCTTGGTTATGATCTTTCGTCTTTTGTCACGCACGATCGTCACCCGGTCCGTGCAGGAGAGGCAGGGGTCTATCGATGCAACGATGATCGGGACATCAGCCAGCTGCTCGCCCTCGAGCATCGGTACCCATGACATCAGGTTGCTGTACGTGGATGCCTTGATCTTCCAGCTCGCAGGGGCGTCATTGCCATCCATACGGACATAGTGCATGCACTCACCCCGCGGAGCCTCCACGCGCCCGATCGCCTCTCCCTGTGCCTTCTTACAGGCAGCAAGAAGTTTTGGCAGCTTCGGTTCCCAGAGGATCTCCCCTGCAGGGAGCATGTCGAGGCACTGCCTGATAATGTCAATGGATTGGCCGACTTCGAGGAGTCGCACAATGATCCGGTCGTAGACATCTCCCCGGGGTCCACCGAGCTCTGCGGGCGGGAGGATTGCCCTCACGTCAAGATCGCCGTAGGCGCAGTACGGATAGTCCTGCCTGACATCCATGTTCAGGCCGGATGCGCGTGCAGTCGGGCCGATCGCGCAGAGCATGCGTGCATCCTCTTCGGAGAGGAACCCATGGTCCCGGCACCGCATCCGGATGGTACTATCCTCGAGGAAGAGGGTGGCCATCTGGTCGAGGAGCCCCTGGTAGTAGGCAAGCCCCGCCTCTATCAGCGGGCGCTGCTCATCGGAAATATCCCGCCGGACTCCTCCGATCTGGACAATACCGTAATTCACCCGGTTCCCGGTCAGGTTCTCGATCAGGTCCATTGACTTCTCGCGGACCCGCCAGGCCAGGTAGAAGAGCGAGTCAAACCCGAGTTCGTGGGCTGCCACCCCGGCCCAGAGGAGGTGGGACTGGATCCGCTCGAACTCGTGCAGGATGGTCCTGATATAATCGGCCCGCTCGGGCACCTCGATCCCGGCAATCTGCTCGACTGCCCGTGCAAACGAGAGGGAATGGACAATGCCGCAGATACCGCAGACCCGGTCGGTGAGGTGGACGATCTGGACCGGGTTTCTCCGCATACCCATCCATTCTATTCCACGGTGGGCCTGGCCCGGGGCAAAGTCCACGGTCTTGACCACCTCCCCCTCCATACCGAAGGTGAACATCACCGGCTCCTTGAGGGCAGGGTGAACCGGCCCGATGGGGACGGTGTAGGGGGCTGTTTTCTTCTTATCAGCGCTCATTGTGGTTCACCTCTTTTCTCCTTCCCATTCTCAACCGGTAGTTTTTCAGGCACAGGTGGAGCCGGACGATCGGTCGGACGGTCCACTGCCCAGAGATCCCTGACCATCTCGGGGGGGACACCGGTCTCATCCTTTCTCCAGGGGTAGACTCCCTGCGGGAAATCCTCGGGGAGGAAGAGCCGCCGCCCGTCCGGGATCCCGGTCACCGTGACACCGAAAAACTCCTGTTTCTCCCGCTCTGAGAAGAGAGCACCCGGGATCATGTCCGTTATGGTAGGTACCGTGAGATCGCTCTTTGGAAGTGACACCCCGATAGTGACCATGTATTCTCCAAACTTCTCACCATAGAAGACCGAGAAGATATAGAGGAGCTCGATCTGGTCCCCAAGGTCATTTCCTGCGATGACAGCGAGATGAGGGAACCGGATATCCATCAGCTGCCGGATGGCTTGCCGGAGGAGGTCACGTCGTACCCGGAACCATATGTTGTAACTCCTCGTCTTCTTTGTTCCCTCTCCCCGTTCGGTTACCTTCGCATCGATCAGCCCTTCACCGAATTCTCTTCGGTACCTCTCGATGATCTGCTCCGGGGTGAGGTGGGGGGTCTCGTTCATTGGGCCGCCTCCAGTCGTTCCAGTTTTTCATGTGCTTTCACCACGCCGTAGATGATCGCTTCGGGACGGGGTGGGCAGCCGGGTACATACACATCAACCGGGAGTACCTGGTCTATCGGCCCGTCAAGGTTGTAAGAGTCATAGAAGACCCCGCCAGACTGGCCACAGGTACCAATACACATGACCACTTTCGGGTCCGGTACCTGCTCGTATACCAATCGTGCCCTCGCAGCCATCTTCCGGGTAACCGGGCCGGTCACGAGCAGAACATCCGCGTGGCGGGGTGACCCGACCAGCCGCATCCCGAACCGCTCGGGATCGTACCGGGGCGTGATTGTTGCCACTATCTCGATCTCACACCCGTTGCAGGACCCGGTATTGAGGTGGAAGACCCAGAGCGACCGGTTGAATGATATCGGTATCTTCATGTCAGATCACCATCACGATGACGAGGAGAACGCCGGCAACCCAGAATATCCAGAGCAGGTTGTCGGTCATGATGCCGGTGTGGAGCGGCACAACCTGCTGGTAGTATCCCTTTATTCCCTCGGTAAAACCCCAGTACAGGTTTCCTGCCCGGATATGTACATCACCGCCGGCTGGTTCTTCGTTCCCGGAGAGGTACGACCTGCCCCGCCCGGTCCCTTTCCGGTAGCCGGAGAACCCGGACCTCCAGACCGCATACGCGATAATCAGACTGATCACAAAGACGAGGAGCCACAGGAGGGGGTTCCAGATCCCGAACCCGCTCGAGAGGGGCGCAGCAAGTGCCATGGTCATG
Source organism: Methanoregulaceae archaeon (assembly GCA_013331415.1). Lineage (GTDB taxonomy): Archaea > Halobacteriota > Methanomicrobia > Methanomicrobiales > Methanospirillaceae > UBA9949 > UBA9949 sp10516u. Next base: position 10,175 of record DUGL01000172.1, read on the forward strand.
CACCTCCCAGGACTGCAGCCAGGTACCCGCTCTGATCCGCCAGCGCATGGGCTGCCGGGGCGATCAGGTGCTGCACGAAGAACTCCGGGAAGAGGCCGGTGATGATGACGAGGCCGGACAGGATCGCCATCCCGATCAGCAGAGACGCCGGCGCCTCCTTGACGTCCGCGTACTCGGGGAGCCGGGGTCCCATGAAGACCGAATGGAACACCTTCACAAACGATGCCAGGGTGAGGATACTCACCACCATCGCGATGATCGAGAGGATGGGGTTGAAGGCGAACACGGATTCGTAGATAAGAAATTTCGAGGCAAATCCATTAAAAGGTGGGATCCCGGCAATGGCGAGTGCCCCGATGATGAAGAGGATCATCGTCCACTTCATGTTGTGCCCGAGCCCCCCCATCCGGTTCATGTCACTGGTTCCAATCCGGAGGATGACAGCCCCCGCAGTCAGGAAGAGGAGACCCTTGTAGAGTGCATTATTGAAGATATGGAATATCCCGCCCTCGATCGCGGTGAACCCGTAGCTGCTGAGCAGTGCCTGGTCGCCGAGGACTGCAAGCCCCACTCCTACCCCGAGCAGCATGTACCCTGTCTGGGAGATGGAATGGTAGGCCATCAGCCGTTTGATATCTTTTTGCGGGATGGCCATCGTGACTCCCACCACCATGGAGAGGACACCGAGCGTAATGAGCGTCCAGCCGATGACTGCATAGGTGAGCGTCAGCCCGTACAGGGTGAAGCAGAACCGGAAGAGCCCGTACAGGCTCGCCTGACTCACCACGACGAGCATTGCCGTCACCGCTGCGGGGGCCATCGAGTATGCGTCCGGTGTCCAGTAGTGCATCGGGACGGATCCGCACTTTGCTGCAAGGGCCACGATGATGAGGACGAGCGCCAGCTTGTCAAGCGGCGTCCATTGGATCATGCTGGCCAGCATCGCAATATTCAGCGCGTTGTACTGGCCGTACAGGATGCCGGTTGCGAGCAGGAAGAAGACTCCTCCGATCGCACTCACCATCAGGAACTTGAGGCCGGCTTCAACAGCCTTCCCCTTCTCAACCTTGTAGGCCACGAGGCCCGCTGCGGCAAGCGATGAGATCTCGAGGAAGACAAAGAAGTTGAAGAGATCCCCGGTCGTGAACATGCCGAGGACTGAGGCGATCAACAGGAGGAAGAGAGTATAGTAGGCTTCAAGGCCGGAGCGCCGCGAGTCGCTGGAGAGCGAGTAGAGGATGACAGAGAATCCCACGGTCACGGTCATGATCACCATCAGCGCACTCAGTGCATCCAGGGTGAGGATGATCCGGATGGGAATTCCTCCGGAATCCATGGGTATGGAGAGGGTCGGGGCAGCTGCACCAAAGACGTAAATCAGGGTCCCCCCGGTATACACGAGGTATGCAACGAGCAGCCCGAGAAGGGTGGTAAGGGTGATGATGGCGAGCACCCAGAGTGCGCGAACATCCCGCGATATCCGGCCGATCAGGGGGGAGAGGAATGCACCAAGCAGCGGCACAGCAATGAGCAGGGCGGGGGCGTTTTGAATGATGAATTCAGAGATCATTCTCTCAGCTCCCGTATTTCATCGACGTTCACAGTCCCGTACCTCCGGTAGATTATCACGGCGAACGAGAGCATCAGCGCAGTCGTTGCAACCCCGATCACGATGTTTGTCAGGGTGAGCGCATGCGGGGTGGGCAGGACCATCACTCCAGCCGGGGAGAGGGTATAGATCGGGGCGATGCCCCCCTCGCGGTATCCGAGGGTGACAAGGAAGAGGTTGACCGAAGAGGTCAGGATCGTCAACCCCAGGAATATCTTGATCAGGTTACGTTTCAGGAGAATCGTTGCGATACCGATCAGGGCAAGGAGCACGACCACGATGAATGGAAGGTTCAGGAACATTTCAGGCCTCCTTTTCCCTGATACCGGAGAGCATGTACAGGACCACGAGCGCGAGTGCTCCCCAGACCTCCAGTCCTACCGCGATGTTCATGAGGGGCATCACTCCCCCGGTATTCAGCTCACCAGGGTTCGATCCGAAGGGGACCACCATACCGAAGAGCGAGCCGCTGTTTGCAAGGTAATTTGCAAACACGGTAGTCCCGAATCCCACTGCAACCAGGGCAATTCCCAGGAAGAGGACGAGCCCGGCAGACTCCTGCACAATGAAGCGCAGTTTGCTGACCATTGCCAGCAAGTCCTCGTACGAATAGGCAACGATGATCAGCGCCACGGCTGTAGCAATGACCGCACCACCCTGGAATCCTCCGCCCGGGGTGAGGTGACCGTGCATGATCACGTAGAACCCAAAGATCAGGATCCCGGCATAGAGCAGGTCTGCCGAGAACCGGACGATCTTACTCATTCTCATCAGCATCACCCCGCATCAGTTTCCGGAACATGAGCCCGACACCGATAACCGCCGCGAACAGGACCGTGGACTCCCCGATCGTGTCAAATCCACGGTAATCGAAGAGCACCGCAGTGACAATGTTATTGGCAGCCGTCTGCTCCTGCCCGTGCGCGATAAAATAATCGTCCATGGCAGAATGCCCGGGCACCCCGAAGCTGATACCGAGGGGGATCAGCATCATGAATGCCCCGAGGATCAGGATTATTGCCACCGAGAGTTCCCGCTTCATGCTCCCCCCTCCTCATATCGCCCGGTTGCCCGGATGGCAAGGATGAAGATTGCCGTGGTGATGCCTGCCCCAATTGCAGCCTGCGCGATGGCAACGTCCGGGGCCTGCAGGATGTAGAACTCGAGAGATATGAGGAAGCCGAAGAGGGCAGATGCTATCACGGCAGCGAGCAGGTCCCTGAAATGGAAGACGAGGAGCGCTGAAGCAACGAGGCCGGCGAGCACCAGTGCATGGAGGACCGTCTCGATCATCTCCCCGCCTCCTTCAGCCGGTCAACCACAGATGGCGCGGGCATGATACCACTCCGGTGTGCAGCACGGGCAAGGGCGTGCGAACTCACGGCGTTGGTGAGCGCAAGAGCGAGGACGGCAACGACCGTGTGGAGTCCCAGCGTGATGAACTGTGAGTCCGTGGTATGGAGATAGGTTGCTCCTGCATAGGCAATCACGGCGAAACTGGTGAAGACTGAACCGAACGTGGTCGCTTTTGTTGCCGCGTGCATTCTCGTGTAAACATCGGGGAACCGGTGGAGTCCGATAACACCGAGGGTATTGAAGACGATGCCGATACCGAGGAATACAAGGATCAGCCATTCTGCAATCATCAGAGTTCACCTCCAAGGTATTTTGCGATGTAGAGGGTGCTGACGAACGAGAGGAGGGCATACACGATAGCCACATCGATGAAGATGATCTGCCGGAAGATGACCCCGAGGATGATCAGGGCAGCGACCGTGAGGGTGTTGATCGTGTCCAGCGACACCGCCCGGTCAGCAGGGGTGGGGCCAAGGAACAACCGCACCATGCAGAGACCAATCAGCACAACGAGGATGAGAACGGCAGGGGAGAACAGGTCAATCATTCAGCGATCCTCCGTATCCATGTCGCCAGGTCTGAGAAGGCGAAGAGATCCCGGGCCGGGATAACCTGTTTTCCCTCGTCTCCGGGATGGATGTTGATGTTGTGGATAAAGAGGTCCTGCGTGGATTCATCGATATCGACCGTGATTGTTCCCGGTGTCAGCGTGATCGAGTTTGCGAGCATGAAGATGCCGAGGTCGGTCTGGAGACCGGATGAGACCCGTATGATTCCCGGCCGGATCCTGCCGGTTATCACCCGGTATGCCACGTCCAGGTTTGCCCGGATCACCTCGAGGAAGAACGGCCCGATGATGTAGACGGGGATAAGGATGAGCCGCACCGGGTTCGCCATCCGGTAGTTTTCTCCCCGGCAGAGGAATTTCCTGGCGATTGCAGCGGTCAGAAGACTCAGGGCGACCCCCGCGATGAGTTCAGAGACCGACCAGAGTCCCACATCCCCGCTCCCTGCTGTCAGGACAAGATAGATGAAAAGGGAGAAGAGAAACGTGAGGATGAAGGGGATCATACGATTCCCCCCGGCCGGTTGCAGTGGGTGTGTGCACGACACAATTCAAACATGGTTATCACGAAATCTCCGGCGTTCTCAAGTGCATGTTCCTGAATTCAGATCCTGTACCAGGACTGTCTCCAGCATCGAAGCAGCATGAATACACTTAGAATGGCCTCTCAAAAGATAAACAATGCTATTTGCGCCAGGAAAAAAACTCAAATTGTCAATATATGCATAAATAAAGCCTGAATACCTGATTTTTCAGCAATAGTCCTTCTCAGGACCCGCGTAGGTGGTTCGCCCGGCGCGACACCCCTGCCTATTTATCGTTCTGCCACAAAAAAGTACGGAGTATGCGCCCCTCTTTCCTGGGAAAGATCCTCCTGCACTGGTGTGATTCCTGCCATGTACCGGTCCTGTCCGGCACCTGCGCGTGTGGTGCGAAGACACGCAAGGTCCCGGTCACACCCCCGGGTGATGCGAGGCCCGCCTTCCCGGCCGACTGTGAACTGGTCAACAGGATCTACAGGATGCATTTTGGCGCTCCGCTCATCCCGGACGGGCACCTGGCGCTCCTGAACAAGGTGCCGGATACCGACCGGATGGAAGAGATCGTGATGGGTGGTGCCGTAGTAGGGGCAATACGCTACCTCCCCTGCGAAAAGCGCTGGGAACCGCTGCCACGGCCCGGTGCTGCGCGGTACCTGCGACCTGATGAACGTTACGTGTTCGTAGACGAAGGTGCGGTCCCCTCCATCCGTGATGAGGGTGCGAGCGTTCTTGCCCCCGGGCTCGCAGGCATCCACCCTTCGGTCCGTGCCGGCGATGAAGTATTCATCATGACCCGGGCCGGGGACTGTATCGGCGTCGGCAGGGCACGGGTTGATGCTCGGGAAACAGCCACGATGACGCGGGGAGCGGTAGTAAGGACGCGGAAGAACACCTGCTCGCCCTGCGTACCCGCCCCTGCTTCGTGGGAAGATGCAGTACAGGCGAATGCCCGGATACTTGAGGAAGCAGAGGACGAGGCAGTCACGTTCATCAGGAATGTTGCAGGGAATTACCCGGGAACCCGGACTGTATCCTACTCGGGGGGAAAAGACAGCCTGGCCACACTCCTGCTCGTGAAGAAAGCTATCGGAAACGTCCCGCTCCTCTTTGCCGACACCGGCCTCGAATTTCCGGAGACCTGCCAGAATGTCGATGATATCGCAGCGCTCTATGGGCTCGAGGTAATCCGGGCTGATGGCGCCAGCAGGTTCTGGGAATCCTTTGAGAGCCGGGGGCCCCCGGCCATAAACGACCGCTGGTGCTGTGCCGCAGCAAAACTGCTCCCGATTCGTGACACCATCGAACAATACTGGGGTGAATGCCTCTCGTTCATTGGTCAGCGCCGGTATGAGTCAGCACGACGCAGGGAGAGCGACCGGGTCTTCAGGAACGCGACCGTGAGAAACCAGGTGTCGGCAGCACCCATCCAGAACTGGACTGCCATCCATGTCTGGCTCTATCTCTTCAGGGAGAAAGCCCCGGTAAACCCGCTCTACGCAGCGGGCCTCGATCGGATCGGATGCTATATGTGCCCATCGAGCGATGTGGCTGTGATTGAAGAGATCCGGTCACGGTACCCCCGTCTCTGGAGCAGCTGGCATGCACACCTTGTCGGGTGGAAGGAATCCCACGGCCTGCCGGATGACTGGCTGGATGAGATGAAATGGCGGGTACGGGAGGAATAACCCCTGAAGCGAATCGTTATTGTTGATTACGGGTCCGGTAATCTCAGAAGCGTGTACCGGGGGCTCGAGAAATCCGGTGCCCGGCCAGTGATAACTGCCGATATCGGGGAGATATCAGCAGCCGACGGAATAGTACTCCCCGGGGTGGGGGCTTTTCGGGACGGTATGCACCAGATAGGGGAGATGCAGCAGGTCCTTACCGAGGCAGCCGATGCGGTCCCGATCCTGGGGATATGTCTTGGCATGCAGATGCTCCTTGAATGGAGCGAGGAGCATGGGCTCAGTGCAGGTCTTGGGATCATCCCGGGAACGGTGCGGCGTTTCCCGCGGGTTCCCGGGTATAAAATACCCCACATGGGGTGGAATTCTCTCTCCCCGGAAATCCCGGACCATCCCCTGATGTCAGGCATCCGGGAGGGATCGTATGTCTATTTTGTCCATTCGTACTATGCCGATACCCCTCGATCCCATGTACTCACCTCGACAGATTACATCAACACCTTCGCATCATCGGTAACCAGCGGTAACGTGCAGGGTGTCCAGTTCCACCCGGAGAAGAGCGGCGCGACAGGGCTGCGGATCCTGAAAAATTTCATAGGGCTTGTCTGAACCCTGTTGTACGAGGAGGAGGGCCAGATCGGAATGTGCCTCTGCCGCAGGGGAAACTAATTATCGTTCTGTTCCAAACAGCTGGTTATGAAGCGCATCCTCGTTTGTCTGCTGGCCGTTGCCCTCTTCTGTTCAGCAGTCCAGGCATATATCATCACCTTCGATGCGCCTGCAGAGCTCCGTGCAGGGGTGCCGATCGAAGTGACCGGGACCACCAACTTCCCCGATGGTACCCAGTTCGATATCATCCTCTATAAAGCCCAGTTCACCACCCCGGCAGTCATCGATCGGAGAATGATCATCGTGGACCCGGGAAAGAACTTCTCGGCATCCTTCCCGACGACAAATCTTGAGGCCGGAGCCTACAAGATCGAGATACAATTTCTCAAGGATCCCGGGTCCAGCCTTGGCTCGTCATCCGTGATCATGCGGCAGGTCAGCCTCATCGATCGCTCGGGTGAAATTGTCCTGAAAGCCCCCGTGGACCAGACCCTTGAAGAGGCCCTGCTGATTGAGGGATATATCCCCAATATCGGGGTAGCCACGATTACGCTGCGGATCGATGGTCCCCGGGGTTTCACCATTCCTGACCGGCACATCCGGACCACCACGACGCTTGCCGGGAAGGACGGCCATTTTTCTGAGAAGATTGCGGTCACTGAGCCCGGCAATTACTATGTGAGCGTCTATGATGCGAAGGGTTTCATCACCCAGATACGTTACTCGGTGACCGCAGCGCCACCGGTGTCAACCACCCCCCTGCCCGAGGGAACCGGGACCATGGAACCATTTGACGAGGAGACACCCAGAATCCCTGCAACCCCGACCATCCCTCTCGCACCATTCGTGATTATCGGGGGTCTTGCTGCTGCAGCCGCGGTTGCAGCCCGGAAGAAATGATTGCCCTCATGGCCTCTTTTTTTCTGTACCGGGAATGACGGACCCTGCTGTATTCAGGTAACTACTCCTTTATAAAGGTGGATGGCCGGGACGGGAAAGATTACGGATATCTCAAACAGGTGTACTTTTGTTCATGCTCTACATGCCCAACAATCCCCTGCGGCCAGGATCCATGCACTGCCCCAGGGCCATTGCGCAAGAACAGTCGTTGGGGATCGCTCCCCGTGATGGGATCCCCTGGCTTCACTCACCAGGTGCGGGCGAGGATACGCCAGGCCGCCTTTGGCATTGGAAATTATCCGGCCGGTCTTCGCAGATGTCAGGGACCACGCTCTGAACCCGCGCCGGAAACTCTCGCCTGGTGTGAAAAATTCGGTATATGGGAATATACGGCGATATCTGGAGTATGGACGTCTGGTTGGGGCAGGGGGGATTTAATCCCCCTCTTTACCAGCTGACACCTGGCCGGAAAATGGATATTTCCCGGAGCGCGGCATCATTTTTCGTGATCACTCAGGGGGGAAACGGGGGGCAGGTCAGTACCCCGTCTTCCGCCACCGGTATGCTTCGTACAGGAAGAGGATCAGGAGCACCATGCTCCCTCCCATGAAGAACGCGAGCACCGGGGCTGCAGAGGAGGGTATGGATCGCTCCATACCCGGGGATATTTTCTCAGCGAGGATGCCCGCCTCTCCGCTATCTGCAGCACCTTCCCCGCCAAATGCGGCAGGCGCGGCAACCGGTAGCCCCGGCAGGCCAGGCTCAAAGAACGGAAGGATGGCAAGCATTGCCATCGAGGCCACGATAACCACCACGAAGAGCGAGGCGTACTTGAGCAGGATCGACCGGATGTTTGTCATCCTCGGGGCAACAATCAGGAGCTGGTCGCGGAGGGCGTACACCTTGACCTCCCGTCCCTTCACACTGTACCGGGTCTCGGCGATCTCCACGATGCCCGCCTCAAGCAGGTTCTCGATATGGTACTTCAGGGTGCCCATCGGGATGTTCAGGAGCCCGGTCAGGTCCGATGCAGTCTTTGGGCCCCCGGATAGGAGGTTGAGGATCTCGTTTGCCATCGGGCTTGCCATCGCCTTTCCGATCTTCTGCGCCCGTTCATCACCGGGCTCAAGCACGATAACCTCTTCAGTCATTGAGTGCCGCCATGATCCGCTCTTTTCCGACTTTGAGGGCAAGGCTGACCTGCTCAACCTGCGGGCCGCCTCCCTGTGCCAGGGTCTTTGATCCGCCCCCCTTTCCCCCGACCAGGATGCAGACCTGCCCGATGATCTCCCCGGCATTCACCCGATCGGTTCCCGACATCAGGACAACGTGCGCTCTCCCTGCGGCGCTGGAGACGAGNNGGCAGGTCTATCTGTCGTATGAGGACCGGGACCCCCTGCACGAGCTCGGGCGAGAGATCCCGGATCTCCATCTCTACCAGGCGCTGGGAGAGGCGTTCGATCTCTTTTCGCTGCTCTTTCCATTCGCCAAAGAACCGCTGGACCGATGAGGGGAGTATCTCCTGCTGGACCGAGAGGACTCCGGCAGCTTCTGCGAGGATCCGCTCCATTGTCTGGACATACTCGACAGCCGCCATCCCTGCGGCAAACTCGAGCCGCTCGATACCGTCCTGGATATGTTCGACCCGGATGACCTTGATCATCCCGATGTCCCCGGTAGCCCTGCAGTGGGTCCCGGCGCAGGCCTCAACATCCCCCGCGACCTGGACGATCCGGATGTCCCTGCCCGGGGGAACGCCACCCTGGTACAGGGCAAATCCGTACAGCTGCTCTGCTTTTGTCCGGTCCTCGTGGCTGACATCCACGGTCTTGTCCGCCATCACCATCCGGTTTGCTGCGATCTCGATCCGGCGCAATTCATCCGGGGTGATATGCTTGTAATGCCGGATATCGAGGCGGGCGCTCTCGACGCCTTTCTGGGCTCCGGCCTGGTGGATATGGGCGCCGAGCACCTCCTTTGTCGCATGCAGGAGGAGGTGGGTTGCCGTGTGGTGGCGCATCAGGGACCAGCGCCGCTCCTCGTCAACGATCCCCTTGATCCGGTCACCCCGTTTCAGGATCCCCCCCGAGATATGGTGGACGATGACATCCCCGATCTTTTTCACATCATCGACCCTGACCATGCTCTCAGCACCAATCAGCATGCCGGTATCAGCAGGCTGCCCTCCGCCCTCCGGGTAGAAGAGGGTCTGGTCCATCACCGCATATCCCTCGAAGAAGTCGATGACCATCGCATCAAACTCCATGCTGCAGGGCTGCTCATAGTAGAGTTTCCGGGTCTGGGGCAGGCTGCCGATACGGTCTCTGAACCGTGCAAACGGGTCCTGCACCTCTTCTTCGCCCGATTCAGAGTGCATGTCCGCGATGAGGGAATAGAAGTTGTCCGGGAGCTCCACAACTGCACCCTCTGCACCTGCGACATCCCGTATGATATCGGGAGGGATTCCATGGGAATCGTAGAGGGTGATGATCTCTTTGAGCGGGATCCGCTCCCGCTTGTTCCGGTAGGTGCGGGCCACTTTCTGGACGATCTTGGTCCCGCGGGCAATCGTGGCAGTGTACTTCTCGACTTCCCGTTCGACAATCTCCCGCACGATGAGGATNNTCCTGCTCAAACGAGCCCGTGCCCACTATCCGCATCTGCTGCTCGATCAGGTCGGCAAGGTTATCGTTGATCCCGAGCTCGTTCATCATGCGAAGCGTCCTTCGCAGCACCAGCCGGGCCAGGTAGCCTTCGCGCACGTTGGATGGAACGATGCAGTCACCGAGCATGTAGGCGAGACACCGGGTGTGGTCCACGATGGCATACACCTTCTCGATCGGGGTTATCATCCGGTCGAGTTTCTCGATCGGGACATCGATCGCGGTGGCAACTTTTTTCCTGAGCTGGTACAGGTTGGTCCCCGAGATATCCATCACCCCGGCGAACCGGGCGTTGAGGGAGAGGATCTTGGTGTACTCAGGGTTGTCAAGGAAGTGCTCGAGCCCTGCAGACTCCATCACCCTGCTGACCATCTCGGGAAAGACGGCATCATAGATGGTGGGCGATCCCCGTGATGCCCAGACGAGGCGCTCCAGGCCGTACCCGGTGTCAACGATCCAGGTCTTCATCGGGTAGTACAGCTGGTCGTCAAGGCTGACAGGGGGTTTTTCCGTCTTCTGGCGCCCAAGGTTCATAAAAACGAGCGTTGCCACCTCGAGCCCGCCGATCAGGACCTCCAGGCTCGGACCTGCGTTCCCCCCGCCGATCCACGGGTGCTCCTTGTAGGTGACCTGGTATAAGTCAGCCCCGATGGAGGCGAGGAACTGCTCGCAGAGTTCCACGGTCCGGTCTTTCCAGTAGATCTCCTCGAAGTCGGAATTGAACGCATGGTGCGCCATCATCTCAAAGAGCGTGAGGTGCCGGCCGGACCTTCCGACAGAATCGAGGTCATTGAGCCGGATGCAGGGCTGCGAGATGGTGAGGGGGTTTGCCGGGGGCGGGACTACCCCCCCGGTTACCCATGGCTGGAAGTCAGCGATCGAGGCTATGGTGAGATAGATATCGTCTCTCCACCGCGCAACGACAGGATACCGCTCAATCCGCGTGTGGCTGTTCTGCTCAAAGAAGGAGAGGTATGCTTCCCGCATCTCATCGAGCGAGTGCTGCCGGAAGACCGGACTCCCGATGAAATTGTAGGTCTCGCAGGGCGAATCCCCGCAGATATCCAGGTCCGGGTTGCGCGTCCAGAATGCGGCCCCGCACTTCCTGCAGACCTTCCGGACCAGTCCATGCGATGTAAAATATTCAAGCTGGTATTCTTCCTCGAGCATGACCGACCCCGTATGTTCCATCAAATTTGGATTTGTTACGATAAATAGTGTTTGTCCGGCGGCAGGTCCGGGATCCACGCATCCTGGTACCAGAGATCGATCGCGTCAAATTCACCGGTCAATGCCGCTATCCGGATAGCGAGCACATGCCAGCAGCGGCCTTTCCGGAAGAGGAAGTCCCTGCAGGTGCAGAACTCATCGTCAACAACATATTCACCGGATGCCCCGACCACCACGAAAAAGTCCCGGTATTTTTTTATCCGGCGTTCGTGGACTGCCTGCACTGCTTTCCTGCCCCGGTCTCCATAAACACGGAGAATTTCGTCTTCCAGGTCGGGATCCAGTGTTTTCCTCTCTTCCAGTCGTTTGAGAATATCGTCTATTTCCATATCGCCAGGACCGGGGGATCTTCGATGTACTGCCACCCCTGCCGTTTTGCAAGGAGCCGCATGCCGGGCGATTCGAGAGCGTAGTGGGTGGACTCGAGCAGGGGCAGGGGGGAGCTCCGTGCGATCGCGTGCTTCATCTCTGCCGACAGGAATGCCCGAGCCCCCCGTGATGCAGCTTCAGCGATCAGCGCAGGGTCAAAACCACTCCCGCCCACCACGCCTATCCTGCAGGGGAGGGGCGGGACTCCCCATGTTCGCAGCGGAGCATCAAGGCGTCCCGCTATGGCGCGGGCATCAAGGTTGCAGTCACCGCAGATGCCAAGTGACATCGGTTCGATGCGGGAGAGATCGAGAATGCTGGCAAGTGCATCGTTGATTCCCCCCCTGGCATGGTCGAAGTTGGTATGCATCACGTACACGTTCAGGTCTGCAGCAAGGACTGATCTCAGGAGTGATGCAAGTGGACCGCGGACCGCTGTTACCGGCGTCCAGAGAGGTGTATGATGGACGACAAGCATATCGGCGCCTGTTCTGAGAGCATGGTCAATGACCAGGGGTGTTGCATCAAGGGCACACGCAATCGTCGTCACTTCCGGCTTCCCCTCGATAATAAGGCCGATCCTGCCGGCATCCATCTCCTCGGCATATTCCGGGGGAGCAATCTCCTCGAGGTCCCGGATCACTGCCCTGATCTCCATGTGAACCTATCGGTGGCAGGGGGTTTAAACGTAAGTAATTACTATTGGTAATAAACAACATCTATAAATATTCATAAAAAGCTATTAGGGGTATGGAGAAGACCATCAGCCTGATCAGAGAGCGGATCAGGGACGGGAATGCCCGCGTGGTCACAGCCGAGGAGATGCCTGCTATCGTTGCCGAGCTCGGTGAAGAGGGGGCGCTCCGCGAAGTTGACGTGGTAACTACGGGTACATTTGGGGCGATGTGCTCTTCGGGAGCATTTTTAAACTTTGGCCATGCGGATCCGCCCATCAGGATGGAGCGGATCTGGCTCAATGATGTCGAGGCATACGGCGGGATTGCCGCGGTGGATGCCTACATCGGGGCGACCCAGGAATCGACAACGCGTGAGAAGAACTATGGCGGCGCCCATGTGATCGAGGACTTCATCTCCGGAAAGACAGTCGAGCTCCGCGCAATCTCGCGCGGGACAGATTGTTACCCCAGGCGAACAATCACGACAGAGATCCTGCTCGAGAACCTGAACCAGGCAATCATGGTAAACCCGCGCAACGGGTACCAGCGGTATAATGCAGCCATCAATATGACAGACCGGAGCCTCTTCACCTACATGGGCATGCTCCTGCCGAATGGCGCAAACATCACCTATTCCGGGTCCGGGATTTTGAACCCGCTCTCAAACGATCCCCGCCTGCGCAGGATTGGGGGTGGAGTCCCGGCATTCCTCGGAGGTGCACCCGGTATGGTCATCGGAGAGGGTACCCAGCACTCACCTGCCGGCGGGTTTGGAACCCTGATGGTTACGGCCGACATGAAAGCAATGTCCCGTGACTTCCTCCGGGCTGCAACGATGACAGGATACGGGGTGACGCTGTACATGGGCCTTGGTATCCCCATCCCGGTCCTTGACATCGAGACGGTGCGGGACACAGCTGTCCGGGACGAGGACATCCTCGTGGATATCATGGACTATGGTGTCCCCTCCCGTTCCCGGCCGTCGCTTGGCAAAGTCAGCTACGCAGAGCTCAAGAGCGGGTTTGTACACCTGAACGGGGAGGAAGTACGTACATCCTCGCTCTCAAGTTTCCGCAAAGCCCGCGAGATCGCGCTCACGGTCAAAAAATGGGTTGAGCAGGGGCTGCTTGAACCCGCGCTCCCAACGCGCGGGATTGACCCGGATAAAACTGCGATGCCAATCCGCGAGACGGTGCAGGGTCCGCGGGTGCTCGATATCATGGACCGGAACGCTATCTCGATCGGACAGGACGAGGAGATCCGGACTGCAGCCCGGAAGCTCCTGAAGGGCGAGACAAATCACCTCCCCGTTATCGGAGAAACCGGCCGGCTCGTTGGTATTGTGACCACCTACGATGTCTCAAAAGCGGTGGCAAACCCCGGAAAGGCATCGATGGTCCGTGACATCATGAAGAAGAAGGTGGTCACCACCACCCCTGACGAGCCGGTCGATATCGCGGTCCGGAAACTTGAGAAGCACAACATCAGTGCACTTCCCGTGGTAGACAAGGAAAACCACGTGATCGGCATCCTCACCGCCATGAATCTCGGGAAGCTCTTCGGAGGGAGGTGGCTCAAATGAAACTCGTGGTCAGCTTCTCCCGGCAAGCCGGGAAAAAACCCATCATTGCACAGGTTGTCCTGGACACCGGGGTGCTCATCAATGTCGAACGTGCGCTGATCGATTTCTCGGAAGGTGAGGCGCTCATCGACATTCCTGATGACACCTGCATTATGGTCAAGGAACGGCTCGCCGATCTCGGTGCAACGGTGCGGGTGCTCGAGGACGTCATCATGATTGACGAGTCACGGTGTGTTGACTGTGGTGCCTGTATCAGCATCTGCCCGCAGGAGGTCTTCTCGTTTGACGCAGACTGGAAACTGCGGATGGACGAGAAACGCTGTGTCCTCTGCAACCGCTGCATCGAGATCTGCCCTCACCGGGCCCTTGCCCGGAAGGGAGAGGGGTAGC
>DUGL01000159.1 GCA_013331415.1 Methanoregulaceae archaeon
GGAACAGCGGACTTCGTCCTTTCCCACTCACCACCATATCTTCGAGAGATGCCCCCGTGCAGCAGGGGTGGCTTCCCGCCCCTGCGGGGTCCGCTTGATGAGACCGGACTGGATCAGGAACGGCTCGTAGACCTCCTCGATGGTCCGGGCGTCCTCGCCGATAGAGATCGCGAGGGTCTTGAGACCGACCGGACCACCCCCGAAATCCTCCACGATCACCCTCAGGATCCGCCGGTCAACCTCGTCGAGGCCGTTTTTATCGACCCCGAGCATGGTCAGGGCCTTGTCGGCAACGTCCCCATCAATCGTTCCATCACCCCGGACCAGGGCAAAGTCCCCCACCCGCCGGAGCAGGCGGTTTGCGATCCGGGGGGTTCCCCGGCTCCGTTGCGCGATCCCGGAAGCCCCGGACCCGGTGATCGGAAGGCCCAGGATCCGGGCACTCCGCACCACGATGCGGGCGAGTTCTTCAGGGGTGTAGAGGTTGAGGCGGTAGACCATGCCGAAACGGTCGCGAAACGGAGAACCGAGCAGCCCGACCCGCGTGGTCGCCCCGATCAGGGTGAACGGGGCAAGATCGATCCGGATGGACCGTGCACTGGGCCCTTCACCGATCATCACGTCGATGCGGAAATCCTCCATCGCAGGGTACAGGATCTCCTCTACAACCGTGGGGAGGCGGTGGATCTCATCGATGAACAGGACGTCCCCCTCCGCAACAAGGGTCAGGATCGCCGCAAGGTCCCCTGCCTTCTCAAGTACCGGTCCGCTCGTGCAATGGATTGCAGCCCCCATCTCCCGGGCGATGATATGGGCGAGCGTGGTCTTCCCGAGGCCTGGGGGGCCGGAGAAAAGGGTATGGTCAAGAGAGGTCTTTCGCTTCTGCGCAGCAGCCATCGCGATGGAGAGCATCTCTTTCAGCTGGACCTGCCCGACAAAGTCAGCGAGGCTCTCCGGCCGGATACTGCTCTCATCGATATCCGACTCGCTCAACATCGGCGTCACCAGTCCCTCATCCATGGTTACCGCTCCCTGAGCGTGGAGAGTGCCGCCCGTACAAGGGATGAGACATCGGGAGGCACACGCTCCCTCTGCACCGCCTCGACCGCCAGAGCTGATTCCTTCTGCGAGAAGCCGAGGGCAACAAGGGCCCGCTCTGCGTCCCTCCGTACCGGGTCACCTCCCGAAGGCAGCCCGGCACAGAGCCCCGCTGCCTTCTTCTTCATCTTGTCACCGAGCTCGAGGATCAGTCGCTTCGCGCTCTTCTCCCCTATCCCGGAGATCCCGGTGAGGACCTTCGCATCTTCGGCAAGGATTGCCCCGACAAACTCAGGGATGCTGATCTGGGAGAGTATCGTGAGAGCGAGCACCGGCCCCACCCGGGTGACCGAGATCAGCATCCTGAAGAGCTCCACCTCGCTCCGCGAGAGAAAACCGTACAGGAACGGCTCGCCGTCCCGCACAGCGAGGTGGGTGTGGACCCGTACTGCTCCTGCAACACCGGAGAGCTCCTGGATTGCCCTGTCTGTCATATGGATCTCGAAGCCGACCCCGGAAACATCGATGACCACCACCCCGTCCCCGCACCAGGCAACCGTTCCGCAGAGGAGTGCGATCATGGCTCTCTCACCACGTGGAGATGGCAGAGCGCGACAGCGAGTCCGTCTGCCACGTCATCCGGCTTCGGTATCTCCGGCAGGTCGAGGAGCCGGCGTATCATCTCCTGCATCTGCCGTTTGTCAGCCCTCCCGGACCCGGTGATCGCCTGCTTCACCTGGTTTGGCGTATACTCCGCAACCGGTATCCCGTGACGCTGTGCGGCAAGCAGGATCACCCCCCGCACTTCTGCCACGTTCAGCGCAGACGAAACGTTTCGCGAGAAGAAGAGTTTCTCCATGGCCATCCACCCGGGACGGTGCTCACCGATGATCCCGCAGACCCGGGTATAGATCTCCTCCAGCCGCTCAGGGGTCGTGCTCTTTTTTCCGGAGGTCCGGATACAGTCGTAGCAGAGAACGGCACGTACCCTTCCATCCAGCGATTCGATAACGCCATACCCGACCGTGGCGAGGCCGGGATCGATTCCCAGTACTCTCATGCACTCGTTCCTGTAGAGGGGGCAGCAGTATGAGTGAATGTGCGCCTGATCAACATATCCTTTTGCCTTTCTCGAAAAACTGACATTTCCCGGCTCTTTTACACGCAGGGACCCTTGCGATCCGCGCAACCGATTTCCTGCTGGTGTACTGGCGAGAGTGCCAGGGTAGCAGGATTCCAGGCCATGGCTGGACAATCCCCCTCACCTCAGCCATGCCCGATGACCGGGAAAGGGGTGATGAACTCCTGCTCGAAAGGGAACTCATGTACAGGGATCCGTCATTCGAATATACCGGAAGCGGAGCCCCCCATTCCGGGGACGTACCCTGACGATCGGGGGAATACTGCGTGCGGGAGAAGTATACCGTAGCTTCTCCACTCCTGGTTATCGGTACCTGCAGGATCAGCGCGGCATTTCCCCGGCGACCTGCTCCCTGCGGGGACTCTCCCAGAACCGGACAAACCGCCGATAGAGGCGCTCGCGCTCCTGCTTTTGTTCGAGGACCAGGTCAGCGATCCCGGGACCGCTGCGGAATCGGGCGGGGATACTGCCGCTTCCCCCTTCACCCTGATTTCCATCGGTTTGCAGGGCAGCGATCCAGACATCACAGTCATGCATTTCACCGAGGATGTCCTGGAGGGTCCGGAGTGCCCCGATGGGCTTTTTGAACGAGCCGTTGCACGCCGCATTGAAGATCTCCATCGTGTACCGGAGCTTCTTTGCCGCGATACGCATGGCATGGTGCTGGTCAATGGCACCCGGTTCCCGGATATACGGCTCATAGGCGAGCAGGGCTGCTCTGCGCCTTCTCACCCTCCGGGCAGCCTCTTTTTGGAGGGATACTTCCTTCTTCTCCCGCTTACGGCCACGGCTCAGCTCATCGAGGAAACCGGCAAGGATCCCGTCCCCGGAGAACACCCCGGTGATCTCCTCGATCCCCGGCTGGAGCAGGGCCCGTTCATCTCTGAGGTATGCCAGCAGGGATTCGACCCCTGAAAAATCAGGAGCACTCCCGGGAGAGGTCCGGGATGCGCTGGTGTCGTCATCCCCCTTTTTTGCCAGGTATTCCTCGAGAAAGGCGATCTGGACATCCAGGTCCCGGGCCCGTCCCAGTGAAGACGTGATCGCGCGGATTGCGCGTGACCACTCCCGGTATCGTTTCCCGGGAAAACAGGGAGCGAAGACCGGGAGGGCCGCCCGGAGACGCCGTGAAGCGACCCGCATACGGTGCACATGCCCGCGGTCGTCACCAGTCCGCGCCCCTTCCGCCTCCCGGAGCAGTGCAGAATACTGCTTCTGCAGGTACCGGGTCCCGTAGGTACAGAGACCGGGATCCCGGTATTCACCCTTGTTTCGTGCCATCTCCTCTCGCCACCCTCCACGACCCCCGGTTGGCTATGCACCATTCCTGCGCATTGCAGAGACGATGACCCGGTGTACGCTCCGCCCTCACATAGGTCCCGTTCGCCAGAAGGACACGGTTCTTCACGTTGTCTGCGAGGTGGACCGGCAGGATCATCGTGGTGAGCCAGGACCGGAGCGCAGGATCCTCGATAGGGAAGAGCACCTCGATCCGCCGGTCAAGGTTCCGCGGCATCAGGTCCGCACTCCCGGCAAGCACCTCCTCGTCCCCCCCGTTCCTGAAATAGTAGAGCCGGGTGTGTTCAAGGAACCTTCCCACCAGGGAGCTGACCGTGATCTGCTCGCTGGTCCCCGGTATACCCGGCCGGAGACCGCAGATACCCCGGACCTGGAGCTGGATGCTCACCCCTTCCCGGGATGCCCGGTACAGGGCGAGGATACACTCCCGGTCCACCAGGGCATTCATCTTGAAGATGATGCAGCCGTCACCGTGTTCCCGGTGCCGTGCGATCTCGCGCTCTATCCTTGAGAGGATGCCCTCCCGCAAACCCTGCGGGGCGACGAGGAGTTTCCGGTAGGTTTTTTGC
The DNA here is from genome assembly GCA_013331415.1 of Methanoregulaceae archaeon. Classification (GTDB taxonomy): domain Archaea; phylum Halobacteriota; class Methanomicrobia; order Methanomicrobiales; family Methanospirillaceae; genus UBA9949; species UBA9949 sp10516u. The sequence continues at coordinate 4,048 of DUGL01000159.1, forward strand.
TCGGCGCAACCGGTCAGGGCATTGAAGAGGTCCGCCGCATCAGCCGCGGTCATGGGATCTGCGGTAAAGAACCCGTGATCGGTATAGACCCTGCTGGACTGGGCATTGTAGTTCCCGGTCCCCATGTGGACATAGGTCCGTATCCCGTCATGCTCACGCCGGACGACCATGCAGATCTTGGCATGGACCTTGAGGCCCGGGAGGCCATATACCACGTGAACCCCCGCCCGTTCGAGCGCCCGTGCCCACCCGATGTTGTTCTCCTCGTCAAACCGGGCTTTGAGTTCGACCAGCACCGCAACCGCTTTCCGGTTCTCCCGCGCCTCAAGGAGGGCATCGACCACCGGAGAGTCCTTCCCGACCCGGTAGAGGGTGATCTTGATCGCGAGGACGGCCGGGTCGCGGGCTGCATGGTGGAGGAAGCTCGTAACCGGGGAGAAACTCTCGTACGGGTGGAAGAGGAGGACATCCTTCGTCCGGATACGGGAGAAGATCTGGTCCCCTTCACAGAGACCGGCCGGGATCGCGGGGATGAACGGGATATCTTTCAGGTCAGGACAGTCAAGGTCCAGGATCTCCATCAGCTCCGCCATCCCGAGCGGCGTACGGACAGCATAGAACATGTCCGGGGCTACGCCGAGTTTCTTCCCTATCATCGCACAGGTGGATGCCGGCATCCCGGGAGCCATCTCAACGCGGACCGGGGCGCCAACCCGCCTCTGTTCAACGCTCTCCTCCACTGCCGTGAGGAGGTCTGATGCTTCGTCCTCCTCGATCTCGAGGTCCGCGTCCCGGGTGACCCGGAACGAGAATGCGTTCTCCACGTGGTACCCGGGAAAGAGCAGGTCCAGGTTTGCCGTGATGAGATCTTCGAGAAAGACCAAGGTCCCGGCGCCAGCCCTGCCCGGCTCCCCTGCCAGGGGAACCCGGACCAGCCGCGGGAAGAGCCGGGTCGGGACTTTTACCCGGGCAAAGTGCTCTTTTCCGGATCCCGGATGCCTGAGGGTCACCGCGAGGTTGAGGGAGAGGTTCGAGATGAACGGGAACGGATGCGAGGTATCAAACGCGAGTGGCGTAAGCACAGGATAGATCTCCCTCCTGAAATACTCACGGGCAGCTCCCTTCTCCTCCCCTCCCAGATCCCCGATCCGGGAGATCCGGATCCCTGCCTCAGCGAGAGCAGGGACGAGCTCCTGCTCCCAGAGCAGGGAGAGCCTGGCAAGCATCGGCTCAAGAACCCGGTGGATGGCCACGAGCTGTTCCCGGGGACTCATCCCGTCGGGTGGAGGTTCACGGACCCCCTGCGAGAGCTGCCGCTTCAGGCCGGAGACCCGTATCATGAAGAATTCGTCGAGATTGTTCGAGAAGATCGCAAGGAACTTCACCCGTTCCAGGAGCGGTTGGGTGGGATCCTCTGCTTCCTGCAGGACACGCCGGTTGAACTCGAGCCAGCTCAGTTCGCGGTTGATGAACAGGGCCGGGTTCTCAAGCAGGGAACAACCGTTCCCGCGTGCCGCCTCACCTTCCATTGCGCGATCCGCTCCGGTCATCTTCCCGCTCCGTCCTGTTTCTGATACTAGGAGATTCGGATACTAGAATCTTTAGGCCGGGTTCAGGACCAAAAATACTTCTCCTGCCCCCCGCAGGGCACCATCATACCAAACAGTTTTAGTAGTCACTCGTCAATCTATCTTCTGCCGTGATTGACCATGGGATCTCAAGACGACATCATGCATGAATTTGTGAGAAAGGAACTCAGGAAGCTCTATCCCAGCGTTGACGGATGGCAGATCAGGCCTGCGGCGAGGAGCGGAGGGAAGGAACAGGGGTTTGTGGTGGCACGCAGGATCCTCGGAAAGTCCGAGGGTGCCCATGTCCTTGTCTCATTCGATCGGAAAGTGACACCAGGAACCATTGATCAGCTCCTGGCCATGGTCCGGACCGATCCCGTCCCGGGTCTCGCAAGCCCGAAAAAGATCCTCGTCGTCCCCCAGAACA
>DUGL01000106.1 GCA_013331415.1 Methanoregulaceae archaeon
TACAAGGTCGCGGTCTGCGACCAGGTGGAGGATGCCCGCGATGCAAAGGGGATTGTCCGTCGGGAGGTTGTGCGGGTCATCACCCCCGGGACCGTGATCGACGAAGGGATGATTGACTCTTCCCGGGCCCGGTACCTGATGGCAGTGGCCATGGATGCCGCATCAGGAGAGGCAGGTTTCGCATTTCTCGATATTACAACCGGAGAGTTCTTTGTGACCGCCTGGCCCAAAGACCAGGTGAAGGGAGCGGTTCAATCTGAAATTGTCCGGCATCGGCCCGCAGAATGCCTGGTTCACCACGACCTGCCTGCAGACATCACCCGGATGGTAAGCGAGAGCGGGGTCGTGGTTACCTGCACGGAGGATGAGCTCGCCAGCCCGGAATCTGCCGGAGGCTATCTCGCCGGGCACTTCCGGGTTGCCGGGCTGGAAGGATTCGGTATCGCAGCAATGCCGGCGGTCGTGAAGGCTGCCGCGATGGTACTCCGGTATGCAAAAGAGACCCAGCGGCTCGACCTCTCACACGTGCAGAAGATCGCGTTCAGGCAAACCCGGGACACCTGCCTGATCGACAGTATCACCCTCAGGAACCTCGAGATACTGGAAGGGATAAGGGGGAGACCTTCTGACCCGACGCTCTTCTCCCTGCTGGACCTGACCGTAACGCCCCTGGGCAGCCGCTTTCTCCGGGGAATGCTCTCGGCACCGCTCCTTTCTGTCCCTGCAATCACCCGGCGCCTTGATGCCGTGGAGTTCTTTGCTACCCGGAGTAGTGTCCGGCTGGCAGTGCGGGACCTCCTGCACGAGGCTGCTGATATCAGCAGGATCGGGGGGCGGATTGCGTGTGGGAACGCCGGACCGCGGGATCTCCTGGCCCTCGCCCGCACGCTCTCCCTCATCCCTGCCCTCAAATCCACCCTCGCCGACCCCGATCTCCCTGGTGAGCTTGCCGGGGCATGCGCTGACCTGGTGGACGAAGACTGGGTCGTCCCCCTGATCGAATCTGCAATTGCGGATGACCCGCCTGCCACTGCCCGGAATGGGGGGGTGATACGGCAGGGGTACGATCGCACCCTTGACGAGCTCCGCCAGCATGCGGTCTCCGGAAAGGAGTGGATCGCTCTGCTCCAGCAGCGGGAGCGTGAGAAGACCGGGATCAAGTCGCTCAAAGTCGGGTACAACGCGGTATTCGGGTACTATATCGAGGTGACAAAACCCAACATCCCGCTCGTTCCTGCCTCGTACGAGCGCAAACAGACCACCTCATCGGGCGAACGGTACACTCTCCCCGAATTAAAGGAGCAGGAAGCGCTCATTGCCACCGCAGAGGACCGTCTGGGCTCACGGGAGAGGGAACTGTTCCTTGGCCTCGTTGGGAAGCTGGCACCGGCCGTCCCGGCACTCCAGTCTGTTGCAGGGGGTATCGCGGTCCTCGATGGTATGGCCGGTCTTGCCGAGGCGGCGGTGAGATACCACTACACCCGGCCGGTTATCGATGATTCTTCCGTGATCCTGATCCGCGAAGGGAGACACCCTGTCGTGGAACCGGGGATGGCAGGAGGTTTTGTCCCCAACGATACGCTCCTTTCAGGGAGCAGTGACCAGGTCCTGATCATCACCGGGGCCAACATGGCGGGGAAGTCAACGTATATGCGGGCAGTCGCCCTCACCGTGGTCATGGCCCAGGCAGGGTCGTTTGTCCCTGCCGCCCATGCCCGGATCGGGGTGGTGGACCGGATCTTCTCCCGTGTAGGGGCATTCGATGACCTGGCTTCGGGACAGAGCACTTTCATGGTGGAGATGCTGGAGCTCGCAAACATCTTAAACAACGTGACAAACAAAAGTCTCGTCATCCTTGATGAGATCGGGAGGGGAACGAGCACGCTTGACGGGTACTGCATCGCCCGGGCAGTCCTTGAATACCTGCATGGAAAGACTTCTTCTGGTCCCCGGACGCTCTTTGCAACCCATTTTCACGAGCTTGTCCCGGCCGGGGAGGAGCTGAAGCGGGTCCGCACCTATCACTTCGCAGTCAAGGATACCGGAGACGAGGTGATCTTTTTGAGAAAACTGATCCCTGGCGCTACCGATCGGAGCTATGGGATTCACGTTGCTTCGCTTGCCGGGGTGCCACAGCGCGCTATCATCCGGGCGAGCGCGCTCATGGAGGAATACATGCGGGGAGATACACCAGGGAGAGGGAGGGTGCAGCGGTACACCCAGATGCTCCTCGTCGACACTCCTCCTTCAATCGATCACCCTGTTCTCAGTGAACTGAAGCGGCTTGATCCCGACACCCTCACACCCCGTGAGGCGCTTGAAGTGCTGTATTCGCTCCACGATAAAGCGACAGGAACGCGGGAGAACGAGGAATGAGCGACCAGGAATCCTGCAGAATACGGGTGCTTGACGACGCAACCGTGACCCGGATAGCGGCAGGCGAGGTGGTCGAGCGGCCCGCATCGGTGGTAAAGGAGCTCTGTGAGAATGCGATCGATGCAGGCGCCAGCCGGATAGCGGTCGCGATTACCTCGCAGGGGGGGAGGATCACTGCAATCAGGGTGACAGATGACGGGTGCGGGATGAACCCTGAGGATGCCCGCCTCGCCTTTGCCCGGTATGCCACGAGCAAGATCACCGCAATCGATGACCTCTTCGCCTGCGAAACCCTCGGGTTTCGCGGTGAGGCCCTCGCAAGCATTGCATCGGTTGCCCGGGTGACGCTGGTGACAAAAGCCCGTTCCGGTACCGGGATCGCCGGGAGGCGGATCGTGAACCTGGGGGGTGACATTGTCGATGATGCAGAAGCAGGGTGTCCGTTCGGGACAACGATCACGGTCGAGGATCTCTTCTACAACACCCCTCCGCGGAAAAAGTTCCAGAAATCGCTCTCGGCCGAGATCGCGTTTATCTCCGGGCTCATTGAGCGACTCGTCCTGTCCCGCCCGCACATCTCCTTCGTGCTGTCCCATAACACCCGGCAGATCATCTCGGTCCCGGGAGGAGATCTCGGTGATGCGATCATCCACCTGTATGGCCTCCCTGTCGCCCGGCAGCTCATCAGGGTCACGGGTTCGGGTACCCGGGTGCGGCTCGATGGCTACATCTCGCCACCCTCCCTCACAAGGAAAAATCCCTACCAGGTATACATCTCTGTCAACAGCAGGATCATTGCATCACGGGCACTCGCCGGTGCAATAAAGGAGGGTTACGCAACCCTCCTGCCTGCAGACAGGTATCCCCTTGCATTCCTGAACCTTGAGATCATTGCCTCTGACGTGGATGTGAATGTCCATCCGGCAAAGCGCGAAGTCCGGCTGAGCCGGGAGTTCGAGGTGAGGGCTGAAATAACAACGATCGTCAGGCACAGCCTTGCATCCGCATGCCTGATCGCATCGGAACCAGAGAGAATTCCAGCAGATCTCCCCCATGAAACCCAGGAACTGTTCCCGTACCGGATTGTCGCTCCCCGGGAAGGCGGGGTGCATGAACCTTCCCGGAACGATCGGTTCGCAACGGAACGACAGCTCCGGCTCACCGAGACAGAATCCATGATACCCCCGGGGTCGCGTCTCCCCGATCTTGAGATCATCGGGCAGCTCGGGAACCTGTACATCATCGCCCGGACCGGGGAAGATGACCTCATCCTCATCGATCAGCATGCAGCCCATGAACGGGTACTCTATGAGCAGGTCAGGGAACGTTCGCTGCGGGATCGGGCCACGCAGGAGCTGATCGAGCCGGTCGTCATCTCCCTCTCCCCGAGGGAATGTGAGACGCTGGCTGCAGCCATCCCCCTCCTTGCCCAGGAAGGCTTCACGCTTGACGCGTTCGGGCCCCGGAATTACCTGGTCCGGACCGTACCGGTGCTCCTTGGCAGGAATATCGAGCCCGGGGAGGTAAGGGAACTCATCGCAGAACTGATCGCACCCGGGTCCGGAAAAGGGGTTGATGCCCGGGAGCACATACGGCGGATTGTCGCCTGCCGGGGGGCGATCAAGGCAGGCGCTTCCTGTTCTCCGGACCAGTGCCTCCGCCTCATACGGCAACTGGCACGAACAGAGAATCCCTCTTCCTGCCCGCACGGGAGACCAACGATGGTTATCCTGAAAAAACGGAGGCTTGATCAATTGTTCGGCAGGATATGACCAATGCGTTGAACCCCTGGGTTCAGAAAACTTTTATAGTGTCCCCCCCATTTCCTGTATGGACATGATTCCATCCCTGGACTACGGGAGGAGACAATGAAGACAAGACGACCTGTTCTCGCACTAATCCTGGCCTGTATCCTGGTCAGCTCGCTCGCAGCCACGGTTGCCGCATCTGACTTCAGTGCGTTCGGGAGTTTGATTACCACGAGCGCCAGGGTTTCAGGTCAGGGGACGGTCAACGAGACCGTCTCGGTGACCTTTAAGACATCTGGTATCGGCGGGACGGAGACCACGGAATGGACCGCGACGAACATTATTGAGAATCCTGCAGCGCTCTCATGGAGTTCGCGCCTGACAGTTGTGCCGGTAGAAGGAAAATTGTCCTGGAACTACGTGCGGACCGGCGGGCTTCCCCCGCTCACACCCGCAACACCCTGGAAGTCATTTTTCCGATAATTTTCTTTTTCTAACTCTTCTTCGTTCATCTGCAGGAAATAGCTGCAGAAGAATAGAGGAAAAATACAGCCCTGTGCCATCGATATGACCCCCTCCTTCTTCGTGTATCGTGTCCCGGATTTCCGGGGAGGTAATCCTTTCCCGTGGAGTATACCGCTCCCTGGAGCCTGCCCGTCCCGGAAGAATGGGGGGGTCTTTTCCACCCTGCCTGCACAGTACCCCTGGAGGGGGGACCCGGAACGGTAATGTGAGCAGAACGACCACGGTTTTGCATGGTCCCTGAGGAGAGACTCCTGCATAGTGCGAAGAGACCCATCCGGAACGGGCGCTATGTCCTGTACTGGGTGCAGGCTGCTCCCCGGCTCTCCGGCAACCCTGCATACGAGTATGCGATCACCATGGCGGATCGACACGATATCCCTCTCGTTGCCTGTTTCAACCTCATACCCGGCTATCCTGATGCAACAGCTCCCCAGTACCGCTTCATGATCGAGGGGCTGCTCGAGCTCCGCCAGGCACTCCGGCAGGAGGGTGTCCGGCTCATCATCGTATCCGGACCGCCTGGTTCGGCGCCGCTCACCCTGGGCGGGGATGCCGCTCTGGTCGTGACCGACAAGGGATACCTCCGCCACCAGCGGGACTGGTGCAGGACGGCAGCCGATGAACTCTCCTGCCCGCTCACCGTTGTAGAGACAAACGTGGTCGTGCCGGTTGCGGTTGCCTCCCCGAAAGAGGAGTGGTCGGCAGGCACATTCCGCAAGAAGATCACGCATCACATCGATCGGTTTCTTCTCCCCTGCACCACAAAGAAACCTGGCAAGGATTCGCTCCATTTGGATATCGGAGAAGAGCGGGATGAGACAACCGAATCGCTCCTCTTCCGGGTCATACCACCCCCGTCTCCGGGACAAGGCCGGATACCGGAGACGCTCCCCTGGAAGGGCGGCGAGCGTGCTGCACAGGAGCTGCTCACGCGGTTTATCAGTTCAAGGCTTGCCCGGTACCCGGGCGACCGGAACGATCCAAACGCTGGTGCACTATCAGACCTGAGCCCCTACCTCCACTTCGGTCAGCTATCCCCGGTCTCCATCGCCCAGCAGGTTCTCGCATCCGGGAGTCCGTCCGCACCAGTCTACCTCGAGGAAGTCATTGTCAGGCGTGAGCTCGCGGTGAACTTTGTCCACTACAATCCCTCATACGATTCTCTGCAGGGGCTCCCGGACTGGGCACAAAAGACGCTCGCCCTGCATGCCGGCGACCTGCGGGAGTATACCTATACCCTCCAGGAATTTGCAACCGCCCGCACCCATGATCCGTATTGGAATGCGGCACAGGTGGAGATGGTTTCCACCGGCAAGATGCATGGCTACATGAGGATGTANNTGGGGAAAGAAGATCCTTGAATGGTCTGAGACACCGGAGATTGGATACCAGATCGCCCTTACGCTCAATAATCGCTATGAGCTGGACGGGAGGGATCCCAGCGGGTATGCCGGGGTGGCATGGTGCTTTGGGAAACATGACCGGGCCTGGGCAGAGCGCCCGGTATTCGGGAAGGTCCGGTACATGAACGCTGCCGGGCTGAGACGAAAATTCGATGCTGACCGGTATGTTGCCCGGATCGAGGCCCTCTCCGATGACCACGGAAGCTGAACCTGGACAGGATTCCGTGGATCCCCCTGCTTCCGGAGAATTCAGGGAGAAGATCTGGCGGTATTACCGGGAATACCGCAGGGACCTCCCCTGGCGAAATACCACGGATCCCTACCGGATCCTCGTCTCTGAGATCATGCTCCAGCAGACTCAGGTGGACAGGGTCCGGGAGAAGTACCACCAGTTCATCGGCCGCTTTCCTGATGTCCGGACGCTGGCTGAAGCCACGACCGTCGAGGTGCTTGGGGTCTGGCAGGGGCTTGGATACAACCGGCGGGCGCTCTCGCTCCACCGGATTGCTGTGCAGGTGGAACGGGAGACTGGCGGCAGGATACCTGAGGATGATGCGAGCCTCCGGTCCATGCCGGGGATCGGTCCGTATACTTCCGCTGCTATCCAGGCATTTGCCTTCAATAAACCGGTGGTGATGATCGAGACGAACATCCGGCGTGTCTACATCCACTGTTTCTTCGGTGATAGGACGGGGGTGGCGGATCGCGAGATACTGCCTCTCATTGAAGCGACCCTGGACCGGGAGAATCCCCGCGAATGGTACAACGCCCTGATGGACTATGGTTACTGCCTGGGGTCACATGCTGAAAACCCCAACCGGCGAAGCAGGCACTACCAGCGCCAGGCACCTTTTATCGGGTCAAACCGGCAGCTCAGGGGAAAGATCATCCGCACCCTGGTCCAGGGTGGCGAGATGGAATGTGATGATCTCTTCAGGGCAGTAGAGGAACCCGGCAGCATGGTTGAGCCAGTGCTGACCGAGCTCGAGACCGAGGGGTTCATTGCCCGGGATCATGACCGGGTCCGAATCAGGTGAGAGGAGGAAACGAGCTGTGGTTACTGCGTTATCAGGAGGAGCCCTGCACACCGGGACCTTCCCTGCACTGGCACCTTCCCCACGTTGGCGGGTGATGACCCCCCGTGCGGCTCTTTCTCAGCCTGCCGGTACGAGGCAGGTATTCATATTTTATCGTTCCCAGTACCCGATTGGCCCCGGATCAGGATACTGACGCTGGCGCAAAGAACATCGTATCAGATCCCGGTAATGCGGGAATCAGGGTCTCCCCGGTGCCGTTCAGAGCAGGTCACGCGGAAGACGGCGGATGGGGAGGATTCGGATGAGTGATACCTGGGAAAAGAGCGTGGCTAAAAAAAATAACGGGAGAATACTCTCATTTCCGCAGGTAGTACCCGATGATCATGAGGAGGAGCCCGGAATAGAACATGACCGCCCAGGGCCAGGAGAATCCCGGGTC
>DUGL01000214.1 GCA_013331415.1 Methanoregulaceae archaeon
CGTGGCCGGGTGCATCGACAAAGGAGACGGACCGGAACGGCACCGCTTTTGTCCCGCATACCGGGCATTCCGGGCTGGTGGTGTAGGCATCTGCACCCGTGCAGTGGTCACACCGGTAGAATGTCGCATCAGCGTACCCGAGGCGTATCGAGATGCCGCGCTTGATCTCCTCGCTGTGGCGGTCAGCCCATGCACTGGTCAGGCCGTATACGAGCGTGGTCTTCCCATGGTCCACGTGGCCGACGACCCCGATATTCACGCCTGGAATGGTAACGTCACGGGAAATGCAATCAAACCTCCTTACTGAGTAGTGAATGAACCTACTTATACAAACCGGTCAGTCATGCGGCGGAGGGAGTATCTGAACGGGTAATTTTCTGAAAGAATGGTACCTAGCGGTGCAGACATCCGGAAAGGTTAAAAAGAGAGTACGGCAAGATCTCCTCTATTGAGATGAGGTCACCATGACGGTCGATTCAGAGCTCTCGAGGATCGGGATATCACTCCCCAAGCACCTGCTGGACAAGTTCGACGAGATCATCAACTACCGGGGCTATTCATCCCGGTCGGAGGGTATCCGTGATGCGATACGCAGCTACATCACGTACTACAAGTGGATGTCCGATGTGCGGGGGGAACGGCAGGGCGTTATCACGATGATCTATGACCATGACCAGCGCGGACTGCTCACCAGCCTCACCGATATCCAGCACGATTTCATGGGTATCATCCAGGCGATGCTCCATTCCCACGTGACCCATGACCGGTGCCTCGAGGTCATTCTCGTCAGGGGTGACGGCGCCGACTTAAAGACGCTTGCCGAGCGGCTGATGTCTCAGAAAGGGGTGGAGTCCGTCAAGCTGACGACGATTCCGATCAACGATTAGCCGCCGCCCTCGCAGCTCTGGTCGCTATGGGCGATTGCTTCCTGAAACCCGGTTCCCGACAGAAATTCCCGCTCTTTTTTAACCTGGTCGAGGTCTCTCTCCTGCTTTTTCTCCTCCCGATCTTTCTTTGAAGCGACCGCTACCAGCTGGTCCGCCCGGTACAGGAGACCGGTGGTATCAATCGCGGCAAAGGTCTTCCCACCCTGCTGCTCGATCCGGACCACCTTTCCTCCGGTGCCGGTCCGTGGGTAGCGGACCTGCATCCCGATCATCAGCTCCCCGGTGTTCATAGGGAGTAGTGAAGGATAGGGATACAATAAAGGTATGTTCTGTGCCATAACGAGTGATGAGCCATACGCTTAAGCGTGCGAGAAAAACGTTTTTTGACGGCACTCACCGGGTACGGTCCCCTGCAGAGACCCTCGATGTGGTCATGCCGCTCAGGGAAGTCATCGGGGTGGAGGAGATCCTCGATATCACCCCCATGGACCGTCTCGGGATCCCCTGTTTCTCAGCATACCGGCCACGGGCCGCACGGGGAGGCGTCCGGTACTGTGCCGGAAAGGGAAAAGACCCGGACCAGGCGATGGCATCCGTCATGATGGAAGCAGTGGAGCGCTCCAGTGCAGAGTACCGCAGGGATCCTATGGAGTTTGCTGCATACGAAGACCTGGCAGTTCACCGGGCCGTCAACCCTGCAGACCTCATCCTTCCCCGTCCGCTCGCCCGGGATGAGAAGATACACTGGAGCCAGGCCCATGACCTGCTCTCCGGTGAAGAGGTACTTGTCGCGAGCAATGCTGTCTTTCACCCGTATGATACGATGGGGATGACGTTTCCCCTGTTCCAGAGCGACACGAACGGACTGGCGAGCGGGAATGTGCCGGAAGAGGCGATCCTGCATGGGATGCTCGAGGTGATCGAGCGGGACGCTCTGAGCAGGGCCGAGCGGGGCCGGAACATGGGGCGGCGGCTGGTCCTTGACCGGGACTGTGCCGCACGCGAGGTGCAGGAGCGGATGGAATCGGCGGGTATCGCGGTGCATCTCTGGCTCATTCCCGGCCGGCTGCAGGTCCCGACCATTGCCGCCGCTGCCGATGATACCGTCACCAGGGACCCGGAACTGCTGGTGATGGGGTCCGGGACCCACCCTGACCCGGCGATTGCCGCGCTCCGGGCGCTGACCGAGGTTGCCCAGAGCCGGGCTTCCGCGCTCCAGGGGGGACGCGAAAATCCTGAACGAAAGAGCCTGGTCGAGCGGGCCGGGTACGAGCGGATGAAACGGATCAACCGGGAATGGTTTGCAGAAGCAGAAGAGGTCCCGCTCTCCGGGATTGCAGACCTGAGCACGCCGTTTCTCGATGACGACATCCGCCTCGTGCTCGAGGAGCTCCGCCCCCACGTGGAGCGGGTACTCGTCTGCGACCTGACACGGACGGAGATTCCCGTGGTCCGGGTCATCATCCCGGGACTCGAGGTCTCGACCGTGAACCGGGACCGGGTGCGGCGAGCGGGGTAGGCAGGTCGTCATTCCTCCCCACTGATCCCGCGTGCCCGGATCAATCCGTGCAGGCTCACTTCAGGACTGGATCTCATCCCGAATACCTGGATCTATCACCCTGCCGGTTATTGCGTTGAGGGGGAGGAAGCGTTCACAGCGGACGACCGATGCCACACGTAGGCGGGGCTCATATGCTGACAGGACGCTCTGCCCCG
>DUGL01000152.1 GCA_013331415.1 Methanoregulaceae archaeon
CCTGCTTCCCTGGAGACTGTGGTTTTCTTCCACCGATTCGAACCAGTGGGAAGTGAAAAAAGATTATAAGATGAATATCGGGGCGAAGACCACCGATACGATTGCCATCAGCTTCAGGAGGATGTTGAGGGCCGGGCCCGCGGTGTCCTTGAACGGGTCCCCGACGGTATCGCCGGTGACCGCAGCCTTGTGAGCGGCTGATCCCTTCCCGCCAAGGTTCCCCTGTTCGATGTACTTCTTGGCGTTATCCCACGCCCCACCTGCGTTTGCCATCATGACCGCGAGGACGAACCCGGAAGTGATGGAACCGATGAGGAGTCCGGCAAGGGCAGCAGGCCCCAGAACGATCCCCATGAGGAGCGGTGCCCCGATTGCCAGCACACCGGGTGCGATCATCTCTTTTAAGGCTGCATTGGTGGAGATGGTGATACAGGAGCTGTAATCAGGCTCAGCTTTGCCTTCCATCAGTCCCGGGATATCCCGGAACTGGCGGCGTACTTCCTGCACGATGTAGCCGGCAGCCTTGCCGACCGCAGTCATGGCAAAGGAAGCAAAGAGGAAGGGCAGCATCGCCCCGATCAGGACCCCGACAAAGACAATGGGGTGGAGCATATCGACCAGTTCAAGGTGGACGTTGTGGGTGTAGGCTGCAAAGAGTGCGAGCGCGGTGAGGGCTGCACCGCCGATTGCAAAGCCTTTCCCGATCGCGGCAGTGGTATTTCCGACGGCATCAAGAGTATCGGTGATGCCACGGACCCCCTTCTCCTGGTGTGACATCTCGGCAATACCCCCGGCATTGTCGGCAACCGGGCCATAGGCATCGACCGAGAGGGTGATGCCGAGCGTTGCGAGCATCCCGACCCCGGCAAGGGCGATGCCGTAGAGCGGGACCGGGACCACCCATGATGCGACGAGGAGGGTGACTGCTATGATCAGGACCGGCCAGACCGTGCTCTGCATGGCTTTTGCAAGCCCGGTGATGATGTTGGTGGCCGCCCCGGTCTCACAGGACTTCGCGATATCCTGGGTCGGAGACCGGTCATACGAGGTATAGTACTCGGTGATGAGCCCGATCAGGAACCCGGCCACGAGACCGGCGACGACTGCAACAAATACGCCGGTATACTGGGGTCCGAGCATGACCTGAACCAGGAAGTATGCAGCAATGACCGTGAGTGCCAGGCTCGCCAGGGTCCCCTTGTTAAACGCCATGTGGATTGCGCTGCTCTCCTGCTTGTCAGTCCGGACGAGGAATGATCCCAGGATTGAAGCGATGATACCGAAGGCAGCGATGAACATCGGCAGGAGGACCAGGTTGATGATGGGCACATCAAAGAACTGGGCGGCGGTTATCGCAGAAGCGCCGATCAGCATGGTGGCCACGATCGATCCAACGTAGGACTCGTAGAGGTCGGCACCCATCCCCGCGATATCCCCGACGTTATCTCCCACGTTGTCAGCGATGACAGCAGGGTTCCGGGGGTCATCTTCAGGAATACCGGCTTCGACCTTGCCGACGAGGTCTGCACCGACATCGGCAGCCTTGGTGAAGATACCTCCGCCGACGCGTGCGAAGAGGGCGATCGAACTGGCGCCAAGGGAGAACCCGGAGACCACATTGACCACCTCTTCAATACCGAGCGTGGAGTAGGTGTTGACGAGGAAGAAGATCGTGGAGAGCCCAAAGAGGCCGAGACCCACGACCGAGAGCCCCATCACCATGCCACTTGAAAAAGAGACCCTGAATGCCTCTGCCATACCCCGGCGTGCGGCATTCGTGGTCCGGACATTTGCGGCGGTCGCGGCGTTCATCCCGATGTAGCCTGCCAGGGCAGAGAGCCCGGCTCCCACCAGGAAACAGATGGCGGTGAGGGGATTTATTCCTGGTGCGATGACGAGTACTACAGCCAGAACGATGACAAACACGAGGATGGCAGTATACTGCCTCTTGAGATAGACCATCGAGCCAAGCCGGATGGCGTTCCCAATCTTCTGCATCAGCTCGGTCCCTGTACCTTCCCGCTTCATGACCATGTACGAGTAAGCAGCAAATACCAGGGCAAGAATCGCACAGATCGGAACAAGGATGAATACGTCCAACATTTTCTTCTTTCCTCCGTAATTCCGGGTAACCAGGTTACGTTGTAACTATAGTAGTAGCATACCGGAAGATAAAAAAGTACCCGGAAACTTTTTTTATAAAAAGTCGAGGATGGTCGGTTTCAGGGTCTGGAGGTCAATTTCTACAGCACGGGCAGGGGTGGGCTGGATGTTCATCTGCTTCTGGAATGATGTCTGGGACTGCCATGTCCCGGCATTGACGCAGAGTGTTCCCCGGTATTCGCAGATCCCCATGATGTGCACATGCCCGGTATGCAGAATCTCCGGTACGGGATCGATAACAAGGTGATCCTCCCGGCTCGCCGCGATGGGTGTCCGCTTCCCGTAGGTTGGTGCAAGGTGCCGGCGCTGGAGCATACCGGTCATCATCGGTGCGGCATCCTCGTAACTTGCTCCCGGGATCAGGCTGATCAGATCATCGATCGAACGCCCATGGTACATCCGGACCATCACGCCCTGGAGGCTGACGAGGGCTGGATTCTCGACGAGTATGCAGTTTTTTGGGAATTTTTTGGTAAATTCAGGGGCGATCGCAGGCTGCGGCTCCGATGCCCTGACCACGTCATGGTTCCCCGGGCTGGCGATGATTGTGATACGGGACGGGAGAGAACTGAGCATGCTCCCGAAGACATCGTACTGCTCATAGATATCGGGTATCGTGAGCTCCTGCTCCTGCCCCGGGTACACTCCAATCCCATCGACCAGGTCCCCTGCTATCAGGAGATAGGAGACCAGAGAATCATCGAGCCATCCGGCAAACCGGTTCCAGCACTCTTCGAGGAACGTATCGCTCCCTACATGAACATCCGAGATGAGCACGGCCGATCCGGGTTCTTTGCTCCTGTATGGTGCGTGGCTGATGGGGATATCCGGCCTGAAGACCTGTTCGGCAAAAAAGAGCCGGCCGTCCTGGGAAAGGTTACCTTTCACTCCCACCACTTCATCAGGGATCAGGCTCTCCCCGTCAGAAAAAACAGGACGGTCCTTGTGAAAGAGGACCGGGAGTGAACCGGACGGGTCCTCGATCTCTGCCACCCGGTGACCATTGGTCGTGCTCCGTATCTCCACCACGAGCCCCATGACCGAACACGGCTCCTGCCGGTACCGGGCATTCCTGAGCAGGCCTTCGATGGGGATAGGGCTGCAGCGTGAACGGATCATCGTGCCAAGCCGGGTGTACCGGTCCCGGAAGTAGTGGACATAGTCGGTTACCGGACCGGAATGCCCGGACGATCCGCCGGTTCCTTTCACCACCTCACACTGGGGGTCAGCGGGAAACCGGGCACCGTCACAGTCGGGCACAATCCCCGGGATATGTTTCACCGACACGACAATGGTATCATCCGGGAGGCTCCCGATGATCTGATCGATGAGCCCGGGGTTGTCCTGTTCCGCGAGGTATCGTACAACATCAGGATGCACCTGCATCTTGGTGTCGAGGAACCGCTGGACGATCGTCCTTGCATCGATCACATACGCACCTGACAGTAGTATCGCAATCTCCAAACTTGTCTTTTTGCATCCTGCCCTGTTCATCCAGGTCCGTACACGAGTGGATGACCAGAGTTGCCGGTTGGGATCGCGATCCCTTAATAGGCACCAGGGCGAATAGAACTGAGCTCTAGCATGGCGGATCCGGAAAAAAAGGCAGAGGAGAAGGGGGTCATCGAGACGTTCCGTACGAGTGAGCACGGGGCGATAGCCTGGGCCCGGGAAATCCTCTGGGTAGTTGCAGTTGTTGCAGGGATAGCCCTCTTCCTCTACCTGGCCTCCGGCACCTGGCCGGCAGTGGTCACTATCGAATCGGAGAGCATGGTCCCGCACATGAACGTGGGGGATCTCGTGTTTGTGGTCAGCGCAGATCGGTTCGGCGCCCTGCAGACCTGGGAGAGTGGTCGTGAGACCGGGTACCGGAAATACGGGGATTTCGGGGATGTCCTGATATTCCGGCCAAACGGCGCAGAAAGTTCACCCATCCCCGGGATTGGCGGAGGAGTCCATCCTATCATTCACCGTGCGATGGGGACCGCTCCAGGGGGAGCGGGAATGCCGGTCTACTACTATTTCTACCAGGGCATGAGCAGCCCCTCCCGCTACCTGCCGGTGACAGTTACTGGTGGAAGCTGGATCCTCTCCGATGGCAGGATCGTGGCTCGGATCGAGAATGGGATGATCGCACCTGACAGGGAGAACATCACCCCTGAAGAAGGGTATATCCTCGTATCGGCCCAGGTTTCGGAAAACAGCGGCTACATAACCAAGGGTGACAACAATGTCAGGAGTGACCAGGGATCCTACCTCTCGAGGAGAGAACTCGGGGTTATCCAGCCGGTGCACGAGGAGTGGGTGGTGGGAAAGGCACTCTTCTCCATACCGCTCATCGGGTATATCCCGCTCAATATTGTTCCCGTGGCCATCATCCTGATCCTCCTGATGGTGCTCTGGGAGTATTACCAGAAGAAGAAGAGCACGGATCCGGGGAAGAAACGAACAAAAAAGGGGAAGTAGGGGGTGTTCATGGATATCAGGACCCTTCTTCGGGATGCAACCGCAGGCCATCGTCTGACTGAACCGGAAGCTGCGGTCCTCATGAAGGTACAGGATCGACAGATATTCGATATCCTGGCCGCAGCAGACACCGTCCGGGAGGCACGGGCAGGTCCTGAGATCACCTTTGTCCGGAACCAGAACATCCATATCACGAATATCTGCAAGAACCTCTGCGGGTTCTGCGGCTTTGGCCGCAGGGCAGGCGATGAGGGGGCATACTGTGATGACCACGAGACCATCAGCCGGAAGGTTGCACTGGCCTGCTCCCGCAATGTTACCGAGATCTGTCTCCTCTCTGGCGTTCACCCGGAATTCACGATGGAGACGTATGAAGAGATCCTTGCCCTGGTGCGCGAGCTTGCCCCGGGCATCCACATCCATGCGTTCAGCCCGGACGAGGTGATGCATGCTGCAGATCAGGGGAGGATTTCAACGAGAGCGGTGCTCGAACGGATGAAAGCGGCAGGCCTCTCCTCGCTGCAGGGGACTGCTGCGGAGATACTGGTCGATTCGGTGCGGTCAGTGATCTGTCCGCGGAAACTCTCAACTGGTGAATGGATCCGGATAATCACGGAGGCGCACCGGCAGAAAATTCCCACCACAGCGACTATCATGTATGGCACCTGCGAAAGCGTGGAAGACCGGGTCCGCCACCTTGCTCTTCTCCGGGAGATACAGGACGATACCGGAGGGTTCACCGAGCTCGTCCCGCTCTCGTACATCCACCAGAACACGCCGCTCTACCGGCAGGGAATCGCAGGGCCGGGAGCGAGCGGCAGGGAGGATCTCCTCCTGATCGCTGTCTCACGCCTCTTCCTCGATAATTTCCGGAATATCCAGGTCTCCTGGGGCAAACTCGGGTTGAAACTGAGCCAGCTTGCACTGCTCTCAGGTGCAAATGACTTCGCGGGGACCCTGTTCTCTGACGACGTTTCCGGTGATGCAGGGGCTGCAGAAGCAGGATTTCTCGACCCTGTACTTATGGAGGGCATTGCCCGCGACATCGGAAGACCGCTCCGGCAGCGGAAAACAGATTACTCGCTGGTCTGATCCGTCATTCCGGACAGAAGTAAAAGACACCCCTGTCTTCCCGCTGGCTCACCACGGGGGTCATCACCTCCAGGTCACGGAGGATCTTCTGCACCTCGCTCCTGTGGAGCCCGAACAATGCCGCAATATCCTCGACGGTCGATGGCCGCCGTTTGAGGAGCTCATGCACCCGGGAAACGAGGTCAGAGCCTGCATCAGCACGATGGTTCAGGTGTGACGGGCCGTAACTGACCGGTTTGACCGCTTCCACTCCGGTCAGTCCGAGCGTATCCCGTACCTGTGCCAGTTCCCCGGCTGTTGCAGGACGTACCCAGCCTTCACTGCCAGGACGGTCAAGGGTGTTGAGCTGGACCCTGTCCGGATGTATCTGTGCAATGGCAGCGCGGAGACCCGCAATATCCGTGGGATTGGTATTGATACCCGGTATGATGAACACCTCAAGCCAAATCTCTCCGGTATAGTCTCTCCGGAACGCTTCGAGACCCGAGACTATTTTCCCGAGTGAGAGGTCGGGAACCGGCCGGTGGATAACCCGGAAGGTCTCCTCGGTCCCCGCGGAGAGGGTGGGGAGTACGACATCGGTGGGGAGGAGTGCCTCCCTCACCTCCGGTTGCCAGAGGAGACTGCCGTTGGTAAGGATCGCGACCCGGTATGAAGGATAGGTGCTCCTGATGAACCGGATAACCTCCCCTATGGAGAGCGAGAGGGTGGGCTCTCCTGAACCGGAAAAGGTGACAAAATCAAGGACAGGTGCTCCCGAGAGGTAGTCGTCGAGCTCGGAGAGTACCTCACCAGCCGGGAAAAACTCTGTGCGCCGGAGCGTTTTTACGGTGGTGAGCCCGCACTCGCAGTACACGCAGTCAAAACTGCAGGTCTTGAAGGGGACGAGGTCCACCCCCAGTGAGCAGCCAAGCCGGCGGGAATGGACCGGGCCGAAGAGATGAGTGTAGTGCATCGGACTCTCTATTCCCTGATGTCCAGAAGGATACTCCCCTGTGATATGACAGGATGCATGTGCAATTCCTCCTACGAGAGGAGATCGAGCGCCTCTCGTCCGCTCATACCAGCTGCGACACCGAGTTCTCCTGCGGCCTGGTTCGCCTCCTTTATCACACCGGCAAGGAGGTCCTCCAGGGTCCTGATGGAGTCACTCCGGACAGGGCGCACCCGTGCTGCAGGGTAGCCGAAATTCCCGAGTGCAGCAACATCAAATGCGCCGCATCCCAC
>DUGL01000005.1:0-1269 GCA_013331415.1 Methanoregulaceae archaeon
GTTACCCGGCCAAGGGGGAGACAGTTGACCTGTATGCAACACTCAATCCCGCACCCACGCCGACCCCCGCAGGGTCGCCGGTATCCGTGGTCGTGGCCTTCTCTGCACTGGTGGCAGTGGGGCTCCTTGTATTGTGGCGAAAGGACTAACTCTTTTTTTCCGGTCATCATTCCATCGCTTTCTCTGCCGTTTTCTCCATCCGCTCTCCGAGTGACAGATCATCTGTGTCTCATCAGGAAATTAACCCGGCAACAGGCGCGTTATCCAAAGATTTTTCAGCAATCCCGACGGTATTATTAGGGTAGGACCGTGTTCTGCTCCGGGATGGGCCGGCAGGGATGTACAGGGATGATCCTGATCAGGATACCCTGGTTGAGCCCGTTCCATTCCCGGAGCAGCAAACACCGATCCCGAATGCCCCGGTAGGGTAGTGGACATCCTGGGAGCCTCCGGAGCTTCCGACCCGGGTTCAAGTCCCGGCCGGGGCGTCATCCAAATGAGGGACGGATTCCCTCTCGTTTTCTCATCTTTACCAGAATGGAGTGTCCATTTTTTCCCGGCAAATTATCCCTCCTGTATTGTTTTCCGGGATACCCCCGCAAGATATGGACAGGACAGACCGCTCTGGTTGCAGTATTGCATGGTCGGAGCGTGCCATGGATATACCCGATGTTCAGCGTATTTGTCCCGCCGAAAAAGAAAAGAAACAGATTAGTTCCGGGGAGATGCTCCTGGTTTTTCCACTCCGGGCAAACCAGGAGCGATGCAGCATCCCCCCCGGGCTCTTGAGGACAAGGAGTGCCATCTGTCGCACCGGGTAATCAGATCGGGAGCAGGAGCCCCCATCCCTGGAGCCACCCGAGGTAGAGAGCAGCCAGGAGAACAACCCCCGCAGCGAACCTCCACCCTTCACGATTCCTCCTCCTGTCGAGAATCAGGATTACGCCAGTTCCAACCGCGATCAGGGCCGTGAGTGCAGGCAGAAGCAGGATGAGGGGGAAGAGCGGGGGAGGTCCGTAGAGGAGTCCGGAATACCGGATCGATCCAAAGAAGAGGAAAGGGAAGAGGAAAGCCGGGACGGCAATGAGGACTGCTCGACGGTAGTGTCGCCTCCCCTCCCTGCTGCATGCGAATGACCGTACCGTCCCCAGGCCCGCAACGGCCAGAAATGCTCCCGAGAAGAGGACGAGGATCCCGTAATTGAGATCCGGTGTCCGGTACCACGGGGCACGCTCCCAGGCGACCTGGGGAGCATCGCCGATGAAGAGA
>DUGL01000005.1:1398-8545 GCA_013331415.1 Methanoregulaceae archaeon
GGTCGAGAGGTAGACCCCGGCATACCGCCCGGACCGCTCCCGGTAATCAGGGATGGGCTGGATGATGGTGTCCCCTGCGGAGGGATATGCATAATTGATGAATGCATCGAGGAGCTCCGTGCGTGCCTCAGTACCCCCGGGCCCGGTGAAGACTGCTCCAATCCCGGTACCCCTGTCAGGGACGAACGCGATGAGGGAGGATGACCCCGGGAGATCGCCGCCATGCCAGAGGATCCGTTCACCGTTCCGGTACCGTTCAAAGAACCCGTAGGTGATGCCCGGGAGCCGCGGGTCGTGCCCGAACCGGCGGGCATGCATCATCTCCGCGGCAGCGGACCGCTCCCCAGGTTCGAGGTGGTGCAGCAGGAAGAGCGCCAGATCCTTCCCGGTCGCGTGCATGCCGCCGGAAGCACTCCAGGTCGCATACACCGGGACTCCGCCGGTGAGGCAGGGGCCGGGAGCTTCACCTGCAGCATCTGCAGGGAGCGGCTGGCGGGTAGTAGCGGTCTGCATCCCGAGCGGGGAGAAGACACGCCCTTCCACAACGGTGTCAAAGGGAGTGCCGGTCACCGACTCGATGACTGCTGCGGCAAGCGCTGCCCCCGCATTCGAGTAAGCAGCAGTCTCTCCGGGCGGCCGCACGCGGGCCGGGAGGCGCTCCTGCATGCTCGCGAACGGCGCCTGGAGCCGGGCCGGGTCCATCGTCAGGATCCCGGTGACCTGCTCATCCAGTCCGGACGTATGCGTCATGAGGGTTGCGAGCGTAATTGGTTCAGGGAAGGTCGGTAAGACGATGGGAACAGGGAGGTAGGAGTTGACGTCCGTATGCAGGTCGACGAGTCCTTCATCCGCGAGCGTGAGCACGGCCATCCAGGTGACGGGTTTCGAGAGCGAGCCGATGGGGAGGAGGGTCTGTTCAGGGTCGAGCGGGATCGCATGGTCCGGGCAGGCGTACCCGTATCCTTTGAGAGCAGCGATTGTTCCATCAGTAACCACCGCGACAACGGCACCATCTGCTCCTGTTCTGGCGATCATCGCAGGCACGCTTTCATCGAGGAACGCTCCCATATCATCGGAATCTCTGGTAACGGCAGCAGCGGCAGGAATTACCCCGGAAAGGAGGAGGAGAATCAGGAACGCTGCCGGGAGCCGGGTCATCTCTCCCTCACCCTCGCATGAACGGGGATCAGGGGATCAGACCTTCCCTCAAAGGAAGGTAACTCCCTCCCGGGAAAGGAATAGAGGTATGTGCGGCGGATCCGATACAGCACAACCCTGGCCCCCTGATCCCGGGAGCGGGCCTGGGCTGGCGCTCCTGAAGTCACCTGTATCCCCCTGCGAAATTGATTGATCTCTGCCTTCATGCAACCGGTTATTATCTCCTGCATGCTTCCCTGGTTCTCCCTCCCCCACTCTTACCCTCAATTACGAAGAGTGTTCCCCTTGCTCCCGCAGGGGTCCGGTACATTTCCGGTAACCAGACCCGGCATGGAGGAGGTGTCTCCAACCACCAGGCACGGCAACCTCAAGGGTGCAGGTATCAATCGCCCTGCCTATCGCGAGGTCATCGCGTGCACGATGCATATCCGATCATTGGCTCTTCCAGCGGTGCTCCCGTCATCACCCATTCCCCGGTATCTGCTGCACCAATGACGCCAGGAGCCCTTCAACATGGCCGGTTTCCTGCCCGGTTTTCCGTACACGGTATCCCCACCTTTTTTTTAGTCATTACGCCAAGCAGAGTGTATGAAGTACGAGATCCGGTACAAGCCATCCTACTCCCTGCTTGTCGTCACGCTCAGCCCGGGCGAGAGCATCATCGCTGAAGCAGGGGCGATGACCTACATGCAGCCGACTATCGCGCCGAAGACACAGAAGCGTGAGAAGAGCATCCTGGGGTCGCTCTCCAAGGCCCTTGTCGGTGGCCAGAGCTTCTTTGTCAATGAATTCACTGCCAATGAGGGCGCCGGGGAGGTCGCGCTGTCTGCCGCCCCGCTCGGGGACATCGAGACCCTCACCGTCTCGGAGGGGAAGGGGTTCATCATCCAGAAGGCATCCTTCATCGCTTCCCAGCAGAATGTCTCCCTCGATATGAAGTGGGAGGGGTTCTCGAAAGGGCTCTTTGGCCAGGGCCTGTTCATGCTGAAGGCAACAGGGTCAGGACTGCTCTTCATCAACACGTTCGGTGCCATCGACAAGCATGTCCTTGCCCCCGGCGAGAAGCTGATCGTTGATAACTTCCACCTCGTCGCATTCTCTGACAGCTGCCAGTACGTTGTCAGGAAGTTCGGCGGCCTCAAGGAGACGCTGCTTTCCGGGGAGGGGCTGGTGACCGAGATCACCGGGCCCGGTGAGGTCTACATCCAGACCAAGAACATCCGGGAGATGGCCGAGTGGATCTGGACGATCATCGAGCCGCGGGTACAGGCGAAAGCGCGNNTGACCCCCGCGTTCTATTTTTTGTTCGTTCGTCCTCAGGAGCCACATCCCCTGCACCGGGAGGGATTATTCCTTTGTCCATGACGGTTCTGGTCCTGCTGAAGATGACCCCCATGGACCCCCTCCCTGCCTGTTGTGAAATTTGAAGGAACCAGAAAAAAGCAGGAAATACTCTTCTCGAATGACATAAAAATAATTCAAAGGGACTGCAAAAGGTTATTGATGATCTTTACGTATGGCATAGTACCGGATACCCTCTGCACGAGATCCTCTCTCCAAAAAATCCCCATGGTGATATGCAATGTCTCACAGTGAACCGATTGAACCGCTGATCAATCAGTTGCCACCAGAACTCCAGAGAGAAGCGATTGCCTATATAAAACGGCTCATGAATAAGTCGCAGAAGATAGCAAAACGAAAGTTATCATTAGACTGGGCAGGCGGGCTCTCATATATGAAGGGGACCTGTTCATCAACTGAGTTGCAGCACCGGATCACCGAATGGTGGATCTGATGTTCCTGCTTGATACCAATATTTTTCTTGAGCTCCTCCTGAATCAGGAGAATGCAGATGAGGTCCGTGATTTCCTGGTAAGAGTTCCCCTGTCTGATCTCTCGGTAAGTGCATTCTCTCTCTACTCGATTGGAATTCTTCTCGTACGGCAGAAACAATATGCGCTCTATACAAAATTTCTGAATGATGTTGTTGGGGATGAAGGAATGAGGGTCATTGTCATTTCTGAAGAGGAATTAGGGGGTGTCTCGAGCGTTGCAGAACGGTTTTCCCTCGATTTTGATGATGCATATCAATACACGGTCGCAAAAAATAATGACCTTGTAATCGTCAGTTTTGACAGACATTTTGATATAACGGACAGGGGAAGAAGAACGCCTGCCCAGATTCGTACTGAGTAAAAATGCCGGGGCAGTGGAGGTGTTTTCCACCTTCCCTGCGGTATACCGTCTTTTCCCGGTTGCTTCCCCTGGGGTTGAGGGGACGGTCCTGCCATGACGAGGAGACCTGGGATGACCCTGGCAGGTGGGGACTCCGGCAGAGATGGGCTCTCTCTTTTTCATCACAATCGAGGTCCGGGAGGGGTGCGAGCACCTTACAAAAGAGCCGGCACAGCGACTGCACAGAGGGCTCTCTTCAATCCACATTCACTATAAACCGGTGTCAGTGAGCGTTCTGAAAGAGACGCTGCGCTCCGGGGAAGGGCTGGTGACCGAGATCACGGGGCCCGGGGAGGTCTGCATCCAGACCAAGAATATCCGGGAGATGGCCGAATGGATCTGGACCATCATCGAACCGCGGGTGCAGGCGAAGGCGAGGTAAATCCCGGACTTTTACTTTCTTCGTTCGCTGTCAGAACCCGAATCTTTACAGCTATTTTTCTCTCAACGATGAAGGGGTATGGTAATTGGGTTGATTGCCGCCTCGCCTCTCAGTAAATCATCCGCGACCGTGCCGATCTCAATTGAGAACACGTATCCTCATGCAACAGGGAATGCATAGACCGTTTTTCCTGTTCATCGCGATGCGGTGGATAAGTGGATACAGGGCAGTCTCACAGGATAATCTCACTGGTGAATAACGGGGGGGTGCCGGGCCCCTCGGAGAAGGAGGGGAGAATTCACCGACCTTCCCTGATTCGTGTCTCCCGGTGACCGATCCAGGCTCATTCCGGGCTCCGTTAAGCTTCTGAAGGGGATGCGGGTCCATTTCCATAGGAAATGATGTTTACCCGCATGGAAATATCTGTAATAATACATTATTTTGAGAAAATAGTCAGTAATTTTGCTCTGAAATATTGCTTTTTACTGGGCTTCCAGCAGCGGTTTCCTGCGGGGGGTGGTACTGGCCGGATCCAGTGGCGATCAGATGCTGGAACGAAGCTATGAGGGTCGGTTTCTGCGAGCGAATGGGAAAAAATTGGTGATTACTGTTAAGTCGAGGATCAGGCGTCTCACCGGGATTTGTATGGGAAATTGAATCCAGGACTGACTGGGGTCCAGTTCAGAGGGTATCCTGAAGAACAGGGTGAGTTGTAATGGGATGGCGGGTACCAGGTGAATCCTGCAGTGCAGATTGGAGGTGGAGGTGCAATAATGCTTTATTCGTTAGTAAAGAGGAGCGCCGGAGCATCCGAACCTGAATAGACTATCCTGACACTGGTATAAGTCCCGTTATACACTAACCGTTCCCCAACGTTCCATGTCGTCCAGGTACCGGGGTCGTCCTCTCTCTGAAATTGAATGGTTCGGTCAATGCCATTGACATAGATGCGGGTCGTCTCGCGGTGGAGCGTATCCCCCCCGCGATGGATGAGTACCAGATCATCAGACCCGACCTGAATCAGATCTATCCGGACTGCCGGTACATACGCGGGAGTTCCCTGCGAGAGAAATCCCACGGCAATGATCCCGATAACGAGTGTAATGAGCGAGGTGAGGATGAGGGCGCCGACTATCTCGGAGATGGCACCTGTATGGTTATCGGACATATACACCGCTAACTCCAATTTACGGGATCGGGTAGATTTCTCTCGATTCACGCAATACTTTATCGGCCTGACCAATGAAAAAGACCGGCCTTTCCTGGCCACTGGGATAGTTCAGGATAAACAAGGTCGGTTCAGAGGGGCGGATGTTAACGAAATGATAGATATCATCACTCATCTCATCAGTTTTAGTCCCATTGATGATCAATCGAACGAATTCGTTATTACCTCCAGCTCCGGCGCTGAATGTGAGGGTTGAATGGAGATTGGTATAGGATGTGATCCAGATGTCTTTCAAATCGCCGGTTACGAGCGTACCGTTATTACGGACATTCGTGAAACCGGAAATCGACCATCCGCGGTCTCCGATAGCAAATATCCTGACATTGTTTCCGCTATCAAAGCGTATTGAGAGAAGTGCTCCGGGGGTGAGTTTATATTCCTCGAGCACATCTTCCCCTTGAACCTTTTTGACGTTCACTATGTATGAACCGGTTCCGTTGATTGTCAGGTTGATAAAACCAGTAATTCCAGTCTGACCCGTTGGGCCTCTTACATCTCTAGAAAAATACACCGATCCGTTTCCGAGCCGCTCGGTAAAGTTGGCCACGCAGTCATCGCAAGGGCCCGGGTCCGGTTGAGGAGGTCGTGGAGTGATCGGCCCTGGTGTAACAACTGTCCCGATGGTTATCTCCTTGATGAGTGTCTCCTGCCCCTGGCGGGTGGAGATGATCTGGATACGTTCTGGTATTGGATTAACAGGTAGATTAAGGGTTGTGCCGATATACCACATCTCTGTGGTAATATCTGGCTCGTCTCCTGAAGGGAGAAGCCGGATCTTATACTCCCCCCTGACCATGGCATCCCCACCATCGTGGTACAGGAAGAGATGGGTCGAATTGTTCCCCGCGATCACATTCAGACTCTGGGTCTCAACCGGCACCGGATGCGAGAGGAACATAATGGCAACAATCGCTACCGCGATTCCCACCAGTGATATGAGCAGGATGGAGCCGATAACTTCTGATACAGCATGTTCCCTGATCATTGGCCCACCTAGGTGACTCCTGTAGCAATAGACTGGAGGGAGACCGTGTAGTTTGCCGGGAATACGGTTAACCGAACAGGAGAGGCCCGGACGTACATGGTGACATTGGACCCAGTCCGGTAAATGTCACAGTGATGTGTAGCATTTGTTGATGGGGTTGGTACTCTACGTGAAGATCGTATTTCTTTCAGTATGGTCTCCCATGCAATTGCTGCATTTGAATCGCTGAGATTCAGGGTAACCGTGACGTTTGACCCGGTATATAGTGTACTGTCAGAAGCGGTATCCAGTCGTGTATCGACCCTGACGGGGCCCTGGCCGCTCATGCTGACCAGTCCACTCTCCTGAATACGTGCGAGGGTGATATCAAAATCGATGGTTCCGTTATAATTTGTTAGCCCTACAAGGGGAGCGACACGTGCTACCGTTCCGCCCTCCTGCCTCAGGAACACCCCACCCATCTGGTAATAGAAGGTCTGTGATATCCAGTAGTAGTTGGATGCATTGAACTCGAGTGCTCCAAGGTATAGATTGGGGACTATTATCTCATTATTCACCTTGATGCTGATCCGGTCTGACTTGTTTACCACCGCCAATCCCCCCGTCGATCCAATCGGCTTCATGAGCGGCATATAGAAGCCCCCTGCCTGTGTGGCGCCCCCTTGTGATCCCAAGGTCAGTGAGTTCGAGATTGTCATGCCGGTGAGGGTGTCATCACCGTTATTGATCCACAGCGAGTCCAGCGTGATCTTGTACTGCGTGAACCAGTCCCGGACATCGTTCATATGCTGGATCTCGTTCTCCCTCCCCTCAGCCGGGACAACATAGGTCATCCAGAGGGTGATGAAAATGACGATGAGTCCGAGGATCAGGACGAAGCCGATGACTTCCGAGAGCCCCTGTTCGCCATCTGCCGGTTTCCGGCCTGTATTCCTGTGGGGGAGCATGCCTGATGTATAGTGTGTTGCCGGTACTGGCATATAAGATCTGACATGGAGTATCCAAGGACGCTATCAGGCACAAAGATCCCTGCCGGAAGACGTTCTGATACTATCCGGCATGATGCCACAGTGAAGCAGAAATAGGAGGAGTTACGGGATAGACAGAACGGACTGCCCTCCAGGTGCGTGTGGACGAACGACATACAGGATTATTACCC
>DUGL01000090.1:0-5347 GCA_013331415.1 Methanoregulaceae archaeon
CCCTGGCGGGACAGGGGCTGACCTTCGGCGTGATTGGGGCAACCGAGATGGCGGGGAGCCCTGCTATGATGGATCGCGAAGCCCGCTACTTCTCCCACATTCGCGAGGTGCAGTCCTTTGCTATCCGGGAAGGAGTCCTGACGCTCACCGACAGCGAGGGGACGAGCCTGCTCCTGTACCATGCCGAGGGTTCCCCGGCCTGAAAGTTGTGAACAGGGGTTCACTTTTGTGCCCCTCTTCGCTGGTTGAATGGGTGATAAAACTCAATTCTTTCATGAGTTGGTGAACAGTCACTGATCCGCCGCCGGGACGCCCAATTTTATAGTGAACGCCGGATATGTGGCGACCGGATGGTCTCCCGGGGGTCGAGGGGCAGAACCCTCGCGGTATTTTCGGGGGGCGGCGGTATTCATCCTGCCTGGAGAACGGGGGCAACAAGCCCCCCATAGTATAACCCCACAGGGATGCCGGTATCCACACGAAAGAGCGATGAGCCCAATTTGCCGGATTCGGCTCTGAACCCGGTTTGTTGTCGAAGGTCGTTTTATCAATCGGGATTCCAGGATTCTTCCAGAATTCCAGCGTACGATAACGTCGCAGCTCTTCAGGGAATTGGGCAGTATTCAGAAAGTTACTCATTGCCCCGCCATGATAGCAACCATCATGAGGGTAGAGATGTATCTTCCAGATACCAATATCCATGATCTCCGTCCTCTATGTCGATGACGAACCGGCGCTGCTCGAAATAGGGAAGCTGTTCCTGGAGAGGAACGATGATTTCCGGGTGGATACCGTCACCTCAGCTGCCGGGGCTCTCGCTATCATCGGGTCAGGGAAGTACGATGTGGTCATCTCTGATTACCTGATGCCGGGTTTGAACGGGATCGATTTCCTGAAACAGCTTCGGGCATCCGGTAATTCCATCCCCTTCATCATCTTCACCGGTCGTGGGCGGGAGGAGGTCGTCATCCAGGCGTTTAACGAGGGTGCCGACTTCTACATCCAGAAGGGCGGGGAGCCGGGATCACAGTTTGCAGAACTTGCGCACAAGGTCCGGCAGGCCGTCTCCAAACGACGGGCGGAGGCGAGTTTGCGGGACCATGAGCAGCGTGAGGCAGATATCATCAACTTCCTCCCGGATGCAACGTTTGCAATCAATACCCGGGGTGAGGTTATCGCCTGGAACAAAGCGATGGAGAAGATGACCGGGGTCAAATCCCGTGAGATCCTGGGCAAGGGCAACTATGAGTACGCCATCCCGTTCTACCAGGAACGCCGGCCCATCCTGATCGACCTCGTCCTCTCCGATGACCCAGCAACCGCCGGAAGATACCCTGCAATCACCCGGGACGGGAAGAAGCTCATCTCCGAGATCACGATCCCCAACTTCCACGACGGCCGGGGAGCAGTCCTCTGGTTCACCGCCTCCCCCCTGTACGATACCCGGGGAAATGTTGTCGGTGCCATCGAGTCCATCCGGGAGATCACCGAGAGGAAGCGGGCACAGGACGCATTGAACGAGAGCGAACGCCGGTTCCGCGAGCTCTCGGACATGCTGCCCCAGATCATCTTTGAAACCGATACAGAGGGAAACCTCACGTATGCAAACCGCATCGCATTCGAAAAGTTCGGGTATACCCCCCAGGATCTCAGGCAAGGCCTGAACGCAATCGGGATGATCACTCCCGAAGACCGGGGTCGTGCTGCGACCGGTATCTTCGCGGTGATTTCCGGGGCAGATTTGGGCCATGGAAACGAGGAATACGCTGCCCTGCGAAGAGATGGCAGTACCTTTCCGGTCTCCATCTATTCATCCCCGATTATCAGGGACGGCAAACCCGCCGGGATGCGGGGCATTATTATCGACATCACCGAACGGAAGCTTGCAGAGGAGAGGATCCGCGAGAGCGAGCAGAACTACCGGCACCTCTTCGAGAATGCAACGGAAGGCATCCTCATCGCACAGGGTGATCGCCTGGTGCATATCAACCCCGCGCTCGTCAGTCTTCTCGGTCGCCCCGCAGAGGAGATCATGTCGAGACCGTTTGCGGACTTCATCTTCCCCGATGACCGCGGGATGGTCATGGACCGCCACCTCGAACGTATGCGGGGAGAGACTCCCCCTACCGGCTACATGTTCCGTATTATCACTGGGGACGGGCAGGAGAAATGGGTGTACATTACCTCTGACCGGATTACGTGGTCCGGAAAACCGGCAACCCTCTCTTTTCTCACCGACATGACAAAACTGAAGAGGGCAGAAGAAAGCCTTGTCGCTGCCAACAGGGAGTACACAAACCTGCTCAACCAGATCCAGGACGTATACTACAGGACTGATGGAGACGGACGGCTCATCCAGGCCAGCACGTCATGGGCGACGATGTTTGGCTATGCCGATCTCTCCGAATGCCTCGGGAGGAGCGTTGCTGACGATTTCTACCTGAATCCCGCTGACCGGGAGCAACTCGTTGATATCATCGACCGGGAAGGAAGAGTGACCAACTACGAAGTCCTGCTGAAGAAAAAGGACGGCACTCCCATCATTGTCGAGACAAGCAGCCACTACTCACCCGATCCAACCGGGGCCGCTCCTGGAATCGAGGGAATATTCCGCGACATTACCGAACGGAAACGGCAGGAGGCCATCCTTCGCACCCAGCTTGCCCTGGGCGTGGCACTCCAGACAATCACCGGGATGCATGAGACGCTGGAAGCCTGCCTGGACGCAGCGATCGCGGTATCAGGGATGGATTCGGGCGGCATCTACCTTGTTGACGAGGAGCGCAGTTCCCTTGATCTGGTCCTCTCGCGGAATTTCGGAGGACCATTTGTTGCCAGTACCTCCCATTATCCTCCCGGTTCACCCAACTGGGAGATGGTCATGGCAGGGTTGCCACGGTTCATACCGAGCAGTGAACTCGGGATCGCTACCAGTCAGGTCAGGGAGCAGGAGGGGCTCCGGTCTGTTGCCATCATCCCGATACTGTCCGGGGGCAGGAGTGTCGCCTGCATGAATATCGCTTCGCACACGGAGATCGATATCCCGGAGGGCGCCCGCGTTGCCCTTGAGACGATAGCCACCCAGATCGGGGGCGCGATCGAGCGAACCCGGGCGCGAAACGCCCTTACCGAGAGCGAGGAGCGGTACCGGAGCCTCTCGGAATTGTCCCCCGACCTCATCTTTGTCGTTGACGCAAAGGATCGGGTCACCTATGTAAATACCAGTGCTGCGAAAATGCTGGGAGTCCCTGCGACGTCAATCATCGGGCGGCATCACAGCGATCTGTTCCCCGCGGAGATCTTGGAGAGACAACGGTACGCGATCCGGAAAGTTTTCGAGACCGGTGAGATCTCCCGAAGCACCGGCAAGCTCACGTCCCAGGGGAGAACGTTCTGGTTCGATCACTCGCTCACACCGATCCGGGACGAGGCGGGAACGGTCACCCGGGTGCTCGGGGTCTCCCACGACATCTCGGAGCGAAAGGAGACCGAGGAGGTACTGCGCATACGAACTGAGGAGCTCGATTCCCGCAACCGCCTCCTCAGCACGCTCCTTGATACCGTCCCGATCGGTATTTTCATGGTCGAGGCCCCGTCCGGAAAACCGATCGTCGCCAACCGGGAAGCGACCAGGCTGCTCGGACGGGGAATTCTCCCGGATGCAACCGAAGAGAACCTGGGCGAGGTCTACGAGGCATACCAGGGGGGGTGCTCCGGACGGTACCCCAGGGACAGGATGCCCATTATCCGCGGCATGGACGGGGAGTGCAGCCATGTCGATGACATGGTTGTTGTGCGGCCTGACGGAACGGAAGTCCATCTTGAAGTATTCGGCACCCCGGTTGTCGATAACCGGGGCTGCGTTTCCGCGAGCCTCGTCTGTTTCTTTGATATCACCGGGCGCAAGAGGGCAGAGGAGATGATCCAGCGCCTGGCACAGTTCCCGGCAGAGGATCCCCACCCTGTTCTCCGGTTCGGGGCAGACGGGACACTCCTCTATGCCAATACTCCCGGGCAGGACTGGCTGGCAGCACTCCATGCAGGGCAGCAGGTGCCGGACCCTTTCCTTCCCCTCGTTGCTGATGCCATGAACCAGGAGGGGATCCACGCTACGGAAGTTGAGGATACTTCGGGCCGGGTATACCAGGTCACCGCAATCCGGCCGGGTGGCGAGGAGTACATCAATCTCTACGTCACTGAAATTACCGGGCGCAGGCAGGCAGAACGCGCGATGCAGGAGGCCCATGAGAAGATCAACCTCCTGACAAGCATCACCCGCCACGACGTGGCAAACCAGGTCGCCATCCTGCGGGGATTGACAGAGCTGGCGATGAAGAGCACCCCTGACCCGGATATTTCATCGCTCCTCGCAAAGATTGACCAGGCAGGAGCCGAGATAGCGCGGCATGTGGAGTTTACCCGGACATACCAGGAGATTGGCATGCATGCTCCTGAATGGTTTTTCCTCGATGCCCTGGCAGAACGGCTGAAACCGGAAAGGGTATCCCTGTCCGGCACCTGCCGCATTGTCGCGATCTTTGCCGACCCGATGCTGGAGAAGGTCTTCCAGAATCTCTTTGACAACGCTCTCCGGCACGGGGTACGGGTGACGGCAATCACGATTCGCTGCACCGAGGGTCCTCGCGGCCTCACCGTATTCTTTGAGGATAACGGGACCGGCATTCGGCCGGAGCACAAGGAGAAGATATTCGAGCGCGGGTTTGGGGAGAACACCGGCATGGGCCTTTTCCTGTCACGGGAGATCCTGGAAATCACCGGGATCACGATCGCTGAAACGGGCACCTCTGGAGAAGGGGCCCGGTTCGAACTGCACGTTCCGTGCGGGAAGTACCGTATCATATCCTGAACGGTCGTGAGTTCCAGAACGATCCGGTCTCTTCAGGGAACGAAATGATACACCAGGCTGAACCAGGTGTCTCCACGATCNNTATACTTCCGAATCAGGGAATTGACCGGTGATTCCCGGATTCCCCTTAATCTGGTTTTTTACCCTGGTGCAGGAGGAAGATATATAAAACCCGGAGAGAGATAGAACATTCATACAGGAGGATAATGTATGTGGTTTGAATTGCTGATCTTCATTATTGGTCTTGCATTCGGGTACTTCAGCAGCGGTAAAGAGGATAAGATGGACCTCCTCAAGAAGGGGTTGCTCATCGGAATCGTTCTCGCGATAATATTTGGTATTATTGCGCTCCTTATCGGGGGGCTCCTTATTGGTCTCGTCGGTGCACTGGGCGTATTCATCCAGGTCGTCATTCTCGTGATCATCTTCATCATCGGTGTCTTCATCGGTGATTTTCTCGAAGAGAAGATCAAGAAGTGA
>DUGL01000090.1:5383-6372 GCA_013331415.1 Methanoregulaceae archaeon
TTTTTTGAAAACCGGGACCAGGAACGCCGGTGAACAAAGTCCTGTTCAGGACAGGGGAAAATACGATCCTTTCCGGTGGTTGATGGTATCCATCTCTCGTTCAGACCCCGGACCTGAAGCGGCAGGAGCAGGCGTCCTGGTAGGCCTCCTCGATATCGGTCCCGGGCGGGGTGTAGGGCCGGGGGACACGGGCAAGGATCTCCTGTATCTCCTCTCGTATCGTAGCAGGCCGCTGCCTGGCCAGCGCTTCCTGTTCATCGAGAAGAGCGGCGAAGACATGCACTGCGTCATGGCACCGGAAGCAGAGAACGAGCAGGAACGGTTCCATGAGCACGGGATGCTGCTCCAGCTCGCCCTCCTCCTCAATACTTGCATGAACCACGAGGTTATCCAGCGCCTCTTCCTTACCGCATAGCTCACACCGGGAGCCGACTGCCCGTTTGACCCTGTTCCCCCTGATCGGTTTCGCGATCGAGACGCTGATGAGAGATA
Source organism: Methanoregulaceae archaeon (assembly GCA_013331415.1). Classification (GTDB taxonomy): domain Archaea; phylum Halobacteriota; class Methanomicrobia; order Methanomicrobiales; family Methanospirillaceae; genus UBA9949; species UBA9949 sp10516u. The sequence continues at coordinate 5,876 of DUGL01000090.1, forward strand.
TGCGGAGTGTGCCTTCATTTCCGGGATCGTGGTGCAGTGGTATAGATGTTGGGATCATCCCGGGTTACCGGGGAAGAGACCCGGTCGATCCCTGAACAATACAGAGGAGTGCGAGAACTGTTTCAGATAATCTTCTCGCGATCAGCATCCTCCGCCGCATCCGGTCCTCCCTGGCACAACCCGGATGGATCCAGCCACTGGTACATCACCCTGAAAACGATTCACCCAAACAGCCCAGGTGCCAAATACCTAATAGGAACCAGGGATTACATTCTCCCGGGGAAGCCCATGATCCCGCCACCGGCCCTGAACCGATCCCTCGCGCTCCGGCTCATCCTGATCCTTGGCATCGTGAGTCTCCTCGGGGATGTCATCTACGAGGGGGGCCGGAGCATTGCCGGGCCGTACCTCCTCCTGCTCGGTGCATCGGCCTTCACGGTCGCGTTTGTTGCGGGATTCGGGGAGTTCATCGGGTACGCAGTCCGGCTGGTCTCGGG
>DUGL01000117.1 GCA_013331415.1 Methanoregulaceae archaeon
TCACCGGGTGCGGGACGGTGATGGGTATGTTTGCCGAGATGCTGGCGACCGGAACGGATGCGGTCAGCGGATCCTTCTCCTACATGAGCAATAATTACGTCGAGATGCAGGTTCTCGACTGGTTCAAGGAACTCCTCGGGTATCCTCGTTCAGCGAGCGGTCTCATCACGAGCGGCTGCTCGGCGTCGAACCTCATCGCCCTGGCCGTTGCACGAAATACGATGGCCGGGTACGACGTGCGGGGCAGGGGAATGGTGAACGCACCGCGGCAAATGACCGTCTATTGTTCGGAAGAAACTCATTCCTCGGTCCAGAAGGCGGTTGAACTGCTCGGGTTCGGAAGTGATTCATTGCGCCGGGTCCCCGTGAACGATTTCCTGGAAATGGATCTGTCTGCCCTGAAAGCGGCGATTCGGGACGACCGGGAGAACGGCCTGCTCCCCATCTGCGTCGTCGGGGTCGCCGGGACCACCAATACCGGGGCCATCGATGATCTGAACGGCATGGCTGATATCTGCGCCGGGGAGAGGTGCTGGTTCCATGTCGACGGTGCGTTCGGTGCCTGGGCAGCCATCGCTCCCCGGTACAGGCACCTCGTTGCCGGGATGGAACGGGCGGATTCACTGGCCTTTGACCTGCACAAGTGGATGTACCTGGCATACCCCATCGGCTGTATCCTCATAAAAAACGCCGACCACCAGCGCCATGCGTTTTCGCTGAGTCCGACGTATCTCGCCCACGGCGAAGGGAATCGCGGATTGACCGGCATCGATGTGCCCTGGCTCTCTGACTACGGGTTTGAGCTCTCGCGAGGATTCCATGCACTCAAGGCCTGGATGACCTTCAAGGAACACGGCACCGCGAAGTATGGACGGCTCATCCAGCAGAATATCGACCAGGCGCATTATCTGGCCAGGCTGGTTGAGGTGGCGCCGGAACTTGAGCTGGCGTTGCCGGTCTCATTAAACGTCGTCGATTTCCGGTATATCCGGCCCGGCCTGGACGATGACAGCCTCAACGATCTCAACAAACAGATCGAGATCGAGCTCCAGGAGCGGGGGATAGCGGTGCCTTCGACCATTATCATCAGGGACAGAAAATACCTGCACGTCGCCATTACCAATCATCGCAGCCGGCAGGATGACTTTGATCTTCTCGTAGAGGAAGTGATCAGGATCGGGAAAGAGCTGGCCTGATCAGGGTGTTTTCGAAACTCCTCTTTGTTATATCCATACCTTGGAGCCGATGAAAACAGAGGGACGGGGGCTACCGGCACTCGAGACGCACTAACCTGGCTTTTTCCACTTCTCCTGTGCAAAGGAGATGGTCGGGGTGATGAAGAATACTATCGACACGACGATGTACCCGGCGACTGCGACGATCGGGAGGAAGAATCCGCAGGCCAGGGTAGCGAAGATGATGTAGACCCCGACCTGCTGTCGTCCCTGGATAGCGACCAGCTCATGCTTCGCTGATTCATCGATGAGCATGCCAGGTGTCCTGACCGCCGATTTCATGATAGCGTTCAGGGTGACAGATGCTGCCAGGAGGTCAAGTCCGTAGACAGTGACCGGGGCGCTCAGCGCAGATCTCGTGATCCCATTGATTACCGTCAATGCGGATACGAGGTCTGTACCACCGAACCCGGGAATCGTCGGGGGGTGCGAGAGGTAGAACGCCATCAGCTTTGTCGTGAAGGGGATGAGCGACACGAAGAACAGCATCAGGAGCGTGAGGCGGTAGGACCGGGGCGATTCCTGTTTCATCAGGGCGGTGATGGATGAGTGCGATATCCAGACGCTTCCCACGAATGCAAAACTGATGATGTACGCAAGGAAGACCGACCACTGGCTCAGGAGGGCATGCGTGAGACTCTCGGTGACAGCGGGGATGGAGAGGTCAAGAACAAGTAAGGTGATGACAATAGCGAGTACGCCATCGGCAAAGGCGTCCAGCCGACCTTTCGGCAGAAACTCCATTGCTACAACCTTGCTTCCAGGGAGTATTTATAGCATGTCAGTCTGATTGAGGATCTGCGTGGATACGGAGGTGGTGTATCGCCACCGGTGACCCGTCTGTATCCTGAACCGGGCCGGGCATGATGCCGATCCTCCGGAATGGTCCTGCATGTGCCGTTCCCCCTCACCACCTTTATCCCTTCCCTCACACACCTTCCCCCCATCCTGTCGTGAATACACCGGGCGGATGACAGGTATTACTGAAATCACCCGCTCCCTGCCGGGCTGCGACAGGGTCACCGTAAAGAGACAGGACCAGATCCCACAGTTAGGAATGTCTGGAGGTGAAGCCATTGAACGTTGAACTGCGAAGCTCAATACCTTTTTATATATCTGTCCGTATATGCTGGCACATCAGGGGGATTTTACCATGAGTTTAAAATTGACCATCACAGCATCGGTAATCTGTTTTGTACTTCTTCTTGGCATTCTGGTTCCCGCGTCTGCATCAAATTTCGACGATCTGAACACGCAGGGATTTTCCAGGCCGGTTATGCTGTATTCGAATTTCACCGCGTATTCGCAATTTGAACAAAATCAACGATATGAATTCCCCGCATTCACCGATGCCCAGCAGGGCTCAAAACTGGAACGTATCGAGGAGCTGAAGAACAAGACCTCGATTCCATCCGTCCCGGCAACGGAACCGGGAACCCCCGTCCCGACCCCCTCACCAGAACCATTCCTTGAACAGGACATCCTACATAATAAAAAACAGGAATTAGCCGCCCAGAAGGCAGAGATAGAAGCAAGGATGAATTCGCTGAAGAACTCAAACTTGATGAATTCTCAGCAGACACAGACCAGCAAACGAATTGTCATCCCCCTCTCAGAAAACGGGAATGCAGTGCTGCTGGCGAACAACCAGTTTGCCTTCGATCTCTACAGGTGGCTGGCCAGTGACCCTGGAC
>DUGL01000215.1:0-1431 GCA_013331415.1 Methanoregulaceae archaeon
ACGATATATCACTGATCTCGAGAGGCACATAGGCATACCCGTCCGTACCCCCTTCGATCTCGAACCGGTATCGTTCGCCATCGACGTCCCAATAGTATCGTGACGGGTTATTGGTGATAAAGCCGGGATCCTGTGTGAAATCAGACTCATAGATGATAACCTTCTCCTCATATGCAGATACCGGGAGCATAATGAGCAGGATAGCCAGGATAAACGCCATATAACAGTATTCCGGAAAACGCGGCATAACCCTCCCTCAGGAAGAATAATTGTCCGATGTTATGGGATAAATCCTTTCCCGTCTGACACCGGCAGAACGGTGGAGGAAGGGGCCGCTCCCTGAAGCAGGGCACCCTGTCGGATATGTGCTCCCCGGAACCCCTGTATTCCGTCTCCCCATTGCACCATGAACGTATGCTCAGGACCAGGTGGGATCTGGCGGGCCTTTTTCACCAGCCGGATGGGTAGAGGATACCCGGAGAAGGACGACCCTGAACCACCTCACTGCTCTCCCACGCTCAGCCCGGAAGCCCCGCCCCGGTAGGTAAGATCCCCGGTCTTCTGGGACAGGTACATTCTCCCGGCCCTGTCCGGCATGAGACCCGAGATGGTGATCGCGGCAAGCTCACGGTTACTGATCTTTGCCCCGTCGGCAAAGAGGGCGGTGTCTGCATCCCCTTCCGGCACGCTGATGGTGAATGTCGACTGGACGCCGCTGATCCCGGCAATGGTGACATCAGATACAGTCCCGGTCCTCCTCAGTTCGCCGTTCACAAACAACCTGACATTTGAGAACGAGAACCTGGTGAGGCCCCGCTCATTCACATCGATCTCACCGGTATTGACGTTGTCGGGGAAGAGCTGGACCAGGTCACCTGTCCGGATCGGATACTCGCTCCCCGCGATCTTGATCGGTCCCCCCGTCCCGGTTACCACGAACTGGAGGTATCCTCCGGGGAGGAGAGAACCGGTCCTGCTCCCGAAGAGCGACACCTCCGTCATGTGGGGTGCCGTGATCCGGATATAATTGCTCTGGATCCGGGTATTTGATCCGAACTGGCTGGATACGGTGAGCGAAACGCTGTAATCACCGGGTTCGAGGTACATATGGGCCGGGTTCTTCTCGGATGCCCCGGAACCGTCACCAAAGTTCCAGGACCACTGGTCAGGTGAACCACGTGAGAGGTCGGTAAACCTGACAGAGAGCGGGGCCGTACCTTCCCGGGGGGCCGCAGAGAACCCGGCTGCCGGCGTCATCCCTACGGCTATTGCCCCTTCTTCAGAAAGGGTATTTGTACCGTACGGGTTCCGGACCGTGAGGCTTACCGGGTAGACCCCCGGTGCCTGGTACACGTGGACCGGATGCTGGCTGGTCGATGACTCCCCGTCACCAAAACTCCAGAGCCATGATTCGGGCGATCCCCCGGATGT
>DUGL01000215.1:1557-5052 GCA_013331415.1 Methanoregulaceae archaeon
AAGCGGGTGGAGAACAGGACCACGGGAGCTGTCTCATCCAGGTACAGGATCTCGACAAGTTCGGGGGTCAGGGCAGCTGCCTGGATCCGAACTGTTTCCCCCGTCGTCCATGGCCAGTCCTGGCCGTGCAGGAAGGTGATGGTATCGGAAGGAACCTCCCCTCCATTGATCCGGAAGACGGTCTTTGCTTTCGGCAGAGCGTCGCCGCCATCATGGTACAGGTAGACGACTGACCCCGATCGTTCAATATTGGCCTGGAACGATGGGATTGTAGCTGGTGCCGGGGGGAATACGAAGAGAATGATGATTGCTGCAACAACAATGATAACGACTGCCAGTACCAGTGCAAAAATGATATTTCTTGAGAGTCCTGATTCGTTTTCCATAGAGCGTCACCTGTAAGGATGGCCCGGACACGGGGATCCACGTGCCAAAACGGGTATTTTCGCCTGAATAATTTCACATCACCCTGTGCTTATATCAATCTATCCTCGCCCGCGCTCCCTTTGCGCCGGATTCGTGCAAGCGGTGATCTCCGCTCGAAAAACCGGGAGATGATCGGTGCAGATGCCGGAGACCAGCAGCCACTGCCCTCGCACAGGTCCCAGTTCTTCTCCATGGACTGTCGCACATGTTTGCCGAGACCCACAGTGAGCACGTCGGGAGACCTGAGCAGGTCAGCTGCCTGTGTATAGCGCCGTTCTACCTCCACGATGTAGCGACCGTTCTCGATATACGGGCCGCAGAGGATTGCAGGGGAGCTCCCGGAGCGGTATTTCTCAAAGAAACGTTGGGCATTTGCCTGGTTCCAGAGCGGGGGGCCGGAATGCCTTCGGCTGCAGGGCACCTGCCTGGTATCCAGTTCGAAGAGGAGGATACAGCAGGCATCAGACATCGCACAGTCGGCATGGTTGACAGAAAATCCGTTCCTCTCAAGAAGTCCCTTCACAGATTCGAGGCTCCGCCTGAGTTGCGGAACGATTACGTCCGGGATGTAGGGGGGTGTCTCAAGCGTGATTGTGTAGAGGAATGTTCCTTTTGCGGTGAGGACAGCTGCAAGATCCTCCCGTGAGAGTACAGGGCTGTCCGGGACAGAGAAGAAGGAACGGGAAGGAGATTCCCGGTAGCCACGTGCAAGTTCGACAAACTCGAACATCCGGTCGAGGGATAGCGATGCAGCAACATTCCGGCAGGGGTCCACCGGGTCAATCACGATGAGCGGATCCGAGAAGTCCTTTGCCTGGTGTCCTTCCGGATCAATGAGCGTACCGGGTTTCCATGCAGCAGCAGCAGCAAGCATTGCAGAGAACCCTCCATAGGAGAGGATGAGGAGCTCACAGAGGTACCCGGAAAATCCCTGTGTCATCAGGTCCGAGCCATATACGCCGCCGGATTTCGCAAATTGTTTCATGAGGAGGACATCGTCAACAAGGGGCGGTATCCGGGCCTCGATGTACCGGGTATGAAACGGGGTGCGGTCGACAGCCGACCTGATGGCTGCTGCAGATTCAACCCGGAAACAGGGTACAAGATCGACATCGAGCCCGTCTATGGTTGCGTTTATGTACGGGTGCTCGGCATACTTCTCGTGGAACCCTGTTGCCAGGGCTCCTGCGATACTCCGTGCAAGTGTCAGGCCCTCCTCCTCAAGTGCCTCACGCGAGAGGGTCGGGTCAAAGAGGAGAAAGATATCGAGGTCCCGATCACCGTGAATGAACGTACCCCGTGCCACGGACCCGACGACCATCGGTTCGGCTCCCCCCAGGTTCCGGGCTGCTTTGAGGATGAGGCCGACGACCTGGTCGATGTGCTTCTGCTCTTCTTCCGATGGCCGGATTGCCGGGAGCACGGCATCCTCAATCGGGTCCCTCATGGAACCGGGACCTCCAGCAGGGTCTCGTAGCGTGGCCCCTGCGGGGTGAGTGTGCTCTTCTTGAGCCTGAATGCAGGAACAGGACTGGTCCCGTACTCTTCCACCGGGATGGTCTGTATCAGCCCGGGAAGGGACAGGTCTGCCTGTTTCACCCGGGCGAGCGTTGCATGGGGCCGGAACGGCCGGGTATCCCGCGGTATCCCAAGGGGAAGAAGCGCATCCTCAATTTTTGCATGGAGCAATGCTGAATTTCCGTCGTCTGCGATATCACACCAGATGACCCGGGGCTGGTGCAGGTTGTTGGCCGAGATACCGGTAATACGGAGCTCGTAGGGTGCAAACCGCAGGGGCGAGAGCGCAGCCATGATCCGTTCAGCCTCCTTTTCCTGCACTTCACCGATAAATTTCAGGGTTATATGGATGAGTGAAGGGTCGACAAAATTCAGCCGTGCCCTGCCCGTTTTCAGATGCTCCTGCGGGCCACGCAGGCGCTCCCGGACCCGGGCAGGGAGATCTATTGCCACAAAAAGCCGGACCACGAATGTTTCACTCCTTCTTTGTTCAGCGTCAGGGCCAAATTATCGGTCCAGGCGAAAAACCGGACCGGACCTTCCCTGTCTGGATGTATATGCTCTTTTCCACTGTATAATCACGACAGATAGACAAATATTTTTTCACCTACGACAAGTACTGGACTGATACAAGTCTGGGGGGGAAGAACATGGCAGATACAACAGAGCTGGTTGTTTATACGCTTGAATACTGTCCGAATTGCGAGATACTGAAGCGTTTCCTGGAGCGCATGAACATCGCATATACCGAGAGAGACATGTCTACCGCTGCATCCATGACCGAGCTACGGGTGCACGGGGTCTTTGTGAATGAAGCACCGGTACTCCGTGGTCCTGCAGGGTTCCTCACCTCCCGCGATCTCTTCTCCGGGGAAGCGCTCGTGGAAGAACGGGTACGGGATCTCGCCGGGGTATCCTGATGGCAGGGAGAAAGAGCCTGCAGACCACCTTTGAAGGGGTCTTTGTTCCCCAGATGCCCCCGGTCCGGACAACGGACGGGCATATCGTGGACTGGGACCGGAACCGCATCGTGAACCAGATCCTCGGCGAGACGAAGCTGGTCCAGACCTTCTACGGGTACGAGAGCGCCAGCGAGGAGACGGCCCAGGAGATAGCCCGGCTTGTTGAGCAGCGCATCTGCGCACTCGGCCTGCGGGCCCTCTCCGGCCCCCTGATCCGGGAGATCGTCAACATAACTCTCCTTGAACAGGGGATGGTGCAGTACAGGAACGTCTGCACCCGGGTCGGGACCCCCGTCTATGACGCGCACCTCATCGATGTCGGGAGGGGGTTTGAGGCAAAGGATAATGCGAACCTGCAGGAGAATGCAGAGACATCCCATAAAAAGAAGGCGGACAAGATCAGCAAGGAGCAGTACCTCCTCCAGCTCCCCCCGCACCTGGCAGACCACCACCTGTCCGGGGATATCCATATCCATGACCTCGAATACTTCGGGACGCGGCCGTTCTGCCAGGACTGGGACCTCCGGTATTTCCTCTACTATGGCCTGATGCCGGACGGGAACGGGACAAAAGCATCGGTTGCCGGCCC
>DUGL01000215.1:5111-19388 GCA_013331415.1 Methanoregulaceae archaeon
TTCGAGGGCATGCCCTATGAAGAGATACGACAGCATATGCAGATGTTCGTCTACGAGATGACCCAGATGATGGTCGCGCGGGGCGGGCAGCTTGTCTTCTCGTCCGTCCAGCTCTCTCCCGGGGTCCCGACGCTCTGGAAGGACAAGCCCTGTGTATACAAGGGGAAGGTCTGGGACGGCACTTCCGCCCCGCTTCGCGTCTACCGTGAGTTCGAGCGGGAGGTCCGCCTCCTCTTCAAGGCAATCATGGAGGTGATGCTCGAGGGTGACTACTGGGGGAAGCCGTTCTCGTTCCCCAAGCCGGAGATCAGCATAGAGCCTGATTTCATGGAAGAAGACGAGGAGTTCAACCGGGAGCATCCGGACCTCCCCATGTACCGGGACCTTTACCTTCTCACCTTCGAGCTCGCATCAAAGTTCGGGACCCCCTACTATGACAACCAGATGCCGGAGTACCGGGGTGCAGGGAAAGGTATCTCCTGTTACCAGTGCTGCGCCTACCAGTTCTCTGCGGTTGCCGATCAGGACACCCAGTTCGATGACAAGCTCTACTTCCGCGACGGCCTCCACTTCTCGATGGGCTCATGGCAGGTGGTATCGCTCAACTGTCCGCGTGCAGCATACGGGGCGGAAGGAGACGACGAGCGGCTGTTCGCCGAGCTCCGGGCGCTGATGGATGTCTGTGTCGAGGTGTTCAGGATCAAGCGGCGCTGGCTGGAGATCATCCGTGCAAACGGCCGTATGCCGTTTGCCATGCAGCGTCCGAAAGATCCGGTGACCGCTGAGCGCGGATCAGTTGCGGTCGATCTTGACGGGCTCGTGTACACCATCGGGGTGGTCGGTGTCAACGAGATGGTGCAGCACCATACCGGCCACCAGCTCCATGAGAACCATGAGGCCTGGGTCCTTGCCATCAGGGCGATGACCGAGATGGAACTCTATGCGCGGGAGCTCTCCCGGAGAAACGGGATGACGATTGCCCTTGCCCGCACCCCTGCCGAGACGACAGGCCAGCGGTTTGCGGTTGCGGACCTCCTCACCAGGGAGTACCGGAACGCTGCGCGAACGGTGATCAAGGGGGACCTTGCAGCGGGGCTCGAACGGCTCGGGTCCAGTCGTGACCTGCCGGTGTACTATACCAACGGTACGCATGTCGCACCCGGCGCCACGATCCCCCTCGCCAGGCGTATTGAACTCGAACATGTCTTCTTCCCGATCGTGGACGGCGGCAACATCTTCCATATCTGGCTCGGTGAGAAACGGCCAGATCCCCGCGGCCTGATGGAGATGGCCATGAACCTCTGCAGGACAACCCAGATCGGGTACTTCTCCTTCACCCGGGATCTCACGGTCTCCCTCCGCCAGTTCAGGGAATACCGGCCTGATACAAAGAAGATCTCGGACTGGGTATCGCACGGGACAAGGATGCAGGCGTGAACAGCGTGGTCCCTGTACCCGGCTATTTCCCCTTCTTCTTTTTCAGGACGATATCTATCACCCGGTTCCGGACCTGGTAGAAACTGTGGATCACGTCAATCCGGGATTTGAGGGGGACCGTTGTGCGTATATCCCCGATCACGATGGTCACGGAGTCTGTTGAAATATCCGCATAGGCAGCATACCGCGATCCGGCAGGGATAGTTGCGGTGACAAAGATGTATGAATCATCCTCGATCACCTCGTACTCGGCCTCCTCCTGCTGCGCGTTTCCGAAATGGACGATCCGGGGAGCTTCACCCTGGCTTCCGGCAATGATGGTATACCCGATGACCTGGCCACGCTCATGGTCAGGTATCATCCTGATAATATCCTCAACCATCTTTGCAAGGTTTCGCAGGAAGTCATCGGGAGGGTCATTCGGCATGGATCCCACACAGCCGGTACGTCTTTCCATCCTGTTTGATGATATGCTTCTCCTGGAGTCTCGCAAGACCGGATGCCATGTTCTGGCGCCCGAGCCCCGTCAGCTCGGAGAGTTCGTCGCTGCTCAGATCGCAATGGGCGAGCGCTATGACCAGGTCTATCTCAGCCTCTTCACTCATGAGCTCCCTGCCGTGCTGCACGATCTCACGGATCTGGATGTCAATATCGTTCTCCAGGCTTCTCTGTCTCTCTGTCAGTTCTTCGCGGGCATCCACGAGCTTCCGGAGCTTCGCAAGGGATCTCCTGAGCTGGATATTCCGGTCCGTGTTTACGGGCAGCGACTCCTCCATCCGGCGAAGGTTCACCATCACGGTGATATCATTGGTAATGTAGTAGTATTTTCTCCGGCGCTCGTCCAGCCGGAACGAGAGGATCTCCTCGCGCTCCATCAGCTGGAGGTGCTCGATCACAGCCTTGGGAGAGAGGACCAGCCTGTCAGAGATCTCGGTGACAAAACAGGGTTTCTGCCTGAGCAGCTCGATAATGCGACGGCGGTTCCTGTTCCCAAGGATATCGAGGATACGTGCGACCTCAACATGATCCAGCATTGGTTACTTCATGTTAGGGTTTTCAATATATATAGGTATTTGTATTCGGAAATCATGCCCTCATCCTCATGGTCCGCTGTCCAGGACGGCACCCGCTGTATCTCCGGTGGGTAAAGATGGAAAAAGGATCAGTCCGAGAGCCGGTAGTTGGGAGCTTCATCGGTGATCAGGATGTTATGGGGATGACTCTCCGTCCTGCCGGCACTGGTGATCCGGACAAACCGGGTCTTCTCATGCATCTCGGCGATAGTCCGTGAACCGGTATACCCCATCGCGGACCGGAGCCCGCCGATAAGCTGGTACAGCACATCGGCAACGCTCCCGACATAGGGGGTCACCCCTTCAACTCCCTCGGGGACAAACTTGGTCAGGCCGAGCTCTTTCTTCTGGAAGTACCGGTCGCTCGATATCCCTCCGCTCATGGCACCGAGCGAGCCCATGCCGCGGTACTGTTTATACCGGCGTCCTTTCATGGTGATGATGCGACCCGGGGACTCATCGCTCCCGGCAAAGAGGCTCCCCATCATGACCGTGTCTGCCCCGGCAGCAATCGCTTTGGCCACATCGCCAGAATACCGCACACCCCCGTCAGCAATAACCGGGATCCCTGCACCCCTGACCGTATCGGCAACATGGGCGATGGCGGTGATCTGGGGGACACCGACACCGGCAACGATCCGGGTAGTGCAGATAGACCCCGGCCCTATGCCCACCTTGAGCCCGTCAACGGTATCCATGAGATCTGAGGCAGCCTTCGCGGTCGCAATGTTCCCTGCGATCACGTCTGCCTTTGCACTCCCCTTGATGTTTGCAACCGACCTGACAACATTCATGTTGTGGCCGTGGGCGCAGTCGACCACGAGAGCATCGGCACCGGCTTCATCGAGAAGCATGGCGCGTTCGAAATCGAAGGGTCCGACCGCTGTTGCTACCCGGAGTTTTCCCTTCCCGTTCCGGGTAGCATTTGGGTACTGCCGCTTCTCCAGGATATCCTGCATCGTGATAATACCAGCGAGCCCACCGGCATTATCGAGGATGGGGAGCCGCTCCACCTTGTGCGTGTACATGATCTCCAGCGCCTTCTCCATCGTGATATCCTCGGTGGCGGTTATCGGTTCCCGGGTCATGATCGCCCGAACGCTCTCACTGCCACGGCGCCCGGGTATCCCCCGCACATCCCGACGGCTGACAATCCCGACAACCTTGTCGTACTCGAGGACCGGTACCCCTCCGATACCGTGCTCGTTCATGAGCCGTTCGACCTCGAGGACACTGGTATCAGGAGAGACCGAGAGCACATTGCGCTCGATCAGCTCCGCGGCCTGTTTGACGAACCGGAGCTCCTCAACCTCCTCTTCCGCAGTCATGTTCCGGTGGATTACTCCGATGCCGCCGTTTCGCGCCATGGCTATGGCCATTGCCGACTCAGTGACCGTATCCATGGCAGAAGAGACAAGGGGGATATTCAGCGAGATGTTCTTTGAGAACCGGGTTTTTGTATCTGTCTCGTTTGGCTCGACGTGGGATTCAGCAGGGAGGAGCAGCACATCATCAAAGGTCAGGGCAAGCGGGACATCCAGTTTGGAACAGTACATGCTTCACCCCACCAGCCGTGCCAGCTGCCTGACGAGGTCTTCCTGGATCATTGCATTCCGGTTGCCACCACAGACCATGCCTCTGACACCGATGATATCCGGATTGATCCGTTTCAGGACCGGGAGGTGATCAAAGCAGAGCGACCCGGCGAGCGCGGTCTGCATCCCTCCCTCACGGTTCATGCGAATAAACTCCTGCAGGGATGCTTCAGTCATGAACTCAAACGTGCTCTTCCCGTCCTTGATCCCGGTATCGACCATCGCCACATCTGCCCCCGCTGCGGACGCGAGCGGCGACATGACCAGGGGGGGGATCGTCCCGAGGCGGGCATAATCGGAGTACGCGGAGATGACCACGAATTTTTCCGGGAACTCTTCCTTGACAGCCCGCACAACGGCCCTGATCAGCTCTCCTGCCCGATCAGCTCCATCGAACATCAGGCCAATCTTGATGTAATCTGCTCCCGCGTGGGCCGCCCCGTACGCGGCGAGGGAGGCGCACCCGGGCTTGAAATCAAAATCACCGATGGCAGCACTTACTGGTTTTTGGGACATCTCCCGTATTTCGCGGATTATCCAGGGAAAATTAGCGCCAAGGGAGCCTTCTGCAGGCCGTTTTACATCGATGATATCAGCGGCACCAGATCGCTTCGCCTCTTCGATATCGCTAGGGCTGACCAGCAATCGCATAGGATTTAATGATCCTGCATGCTAATAGTGATTACGCTATACCATGGAGCTTGTTCTCGCGATGGACCTGAAACAGGGTTTTGTCGTTCATGGCAAAAGGGGGGATCGTGACTCGTACCGCCCCCTGACCTGGGGGCTCTCGCAAACGGCAGAACCTCCGGCATACCTGAAGATTCTTCGCCCCCGCTACCTCTACATTGCCGATCTCGACCGGATATCAGGGACAGGTTCCCATGATCAGCAGATCCTCGCCTGTGCACGGGAGGTGGAACGCTGCTACGTGGATCGCGGGTGCCGGTCTCCCCACGATCTCCTGGATCAGGGAAATGTGGTGAACGTCATCGGTACGGAGACGGCAGGGGATCTCGCACGCTACGATTCCGGGATGCTCTCGCTGGATATCCGGGAAGGCTGTGTCATCCCGGGAAACAGGAAACCAGTTGACGTGCTACGCGAGGCAGAGAACCTCGCATTTGATGCCTGCCTGATCCTGGATATCGGGGCTGTCGGGACAGAAGCAGGACTCTCGCCCGCAACCCTGGCGATGTATCGCGATGCCTGCAGCAAACCCCTCTTCTATGGGGGGGGTATCCGCGATATGGCAGATCTCGATCACCTCGCTTCGGCAGGGTTCGACGGGGCCCTGCTCGCAACCGCCGTCCACAACGGGGCAGTTCCCGCAGCCCTGCTCAGGGAGGGACACCTGTGCTTGTAACGATTGAAGGTATTGACGGGAGCGGGAAGAGCTCGCTCGTGACCTCGCTTGGCCACCTCCTCGCCGATCTCTCTCCAGTCATCACCCGCGAACCGGGTTCGACATGGGTAGGTGACCAGGTACGGCGGGCTGTTGCTGAGCGGGCAGACCCCGTCACCGAGGCACTACTCTTTGCTGCTGACCATGCAGCCCATATCTCCACGCTGATTCGTCCTGCGCTCCGGGAGGGGCGGCTCGTGATATCTGACCGGTACTCGGACAGCCGGTATGCGTACCAGCAGGAGACCCTCCGGGAATCGGTTGCGTATCCACTCGCCTGGCTCCGGGCATTACACGCAGGCTGGACCATCCCCCCCGACCTCACGTTCCTGATCGTCCTCCCGGTTGATGCAGCACTTTCACGGATGGCTTCGGGCCGGGAGAGAGAGCATTTCGAGAACCATGAGCTCCTGTCCCGGGTGCAGGAAAACTATCTTGCCCTCGTGCAGGAGGATCCCTCCCGGTTCGTGATGGTCGATGGGTTGAAAGGAGAGGAGGAGATTGCAGATTTTGTTTCAGGAGTGATCAGGGACGTTTCCGGACGGTCACGATCACATCGTCGACCGTGATCAGGTCCACACTCTCTCCGCCGACCATGTAGGTGTTCTGTACCGCGAATGAACCGGGCGGCACCGCGATCTCACGCCCGTCGATCCTGACCGTTGAAGGTGGATCGGCAAGGACTTCCGGAGGAAATCCCCGGATGGCATCCATGAACGCATTCGCGTCTTTCCGGAGCGCCGGCCCGATCACGGCCATATTGAACTGGACCTCCCCCGGCCGCTTCTCGAGTGCACCGGTATCATTGCGCCACTCAACGGGAGCATTGAGCGCCCGGGCCATGTCTCCGTTGTCGTCATTAATTCGCGTAGTGAAGACGGAAACCTTCCCCATCGGTGCATTGAGTGCGAGCCCCTGTTCGTGCTTGTGGTGGCGCACTTCGGAGACGAGACGGACGAGGAGATCCCCGTTCACGATGGCCTCCTGGTCACGAACACCCGGCTCCGGCCATCGCTTCCGGTGAACACTGCCCTCTTTCAGGTGCGAGGAGATCTCCTCTGCGAAATGGGGCGCATAGGGGGCCATCATCCGGCAGAGGGAATCAAGGGTTACCCAGAGTGCCCGGCAGGCCGCGTCACGCGCCGGGTCATCGGCATAGAGTCTCCCCTTGACGAGCTCAATGTAGTTGTCGGCAAGGATGTTCCAGGAGAATTCGCGAAGTGCTTTGAGTCCCCGGTCGAACTGGAAGTGTTCCATGGCATCGGTAACCTCAGCTGTGGTCTCTGCGAGCTTTGAGAGGAGCCAGCGGTCGGCAAGGGAGGTTAGCGGTGCAGCATGGTCAAAATCCTTCCTGCCAAGCTGGAGGAGAATAAAACGGGCGATATTCCAGAGTTTGGTCTGGAAGCGGGATGCGGCGATCACATCGTTCCAGTTGAACATGATATCAGACCCGGTCGCTGCGCCGGCAGCAGCCCACTGGCGGAAGGCATCAGCCCCATAGGTCACGGTGATATCCTCAGGTGAGATGATATTTCCCCGGCTCTTGCTCATCTTGAACCCGTCCTCACCAAGGACCATGCCATTGATCAGGATCGCGTCCCAGGGCCGGCTGCCGGTCAGGGCAACCGAGCGGAGAATGGTATAGAAAGCCCAGGTCCGGATGATATCATGGCCCTGGGGACGGATCTGGGCAGGGAAGGTGGCCGGGACAGTAGCCCCGTCCCAGCCGGTCACGTTCAGGACAGAGATTGACGAGTCCATCCAGGTGTCAAGCACATCTTCTTCGCCTGTCACCTCATCTGAGCCGCAGTGCGGGCAGGGGTGATGTGGCTTATCCTTCATGGGATCGATCGGGAGATCCGCTGGATCCGGGAGCACCATCTCTTTGCACCGTGCACAGAACCAGACCGGGATGGGGGTCGCAAAGATACGCTGCCGCGAGATGCACCAGTCCCACTCCATCTGGCGGATCCAGTTCTCCATCCGGAGGAACATGTGCTGGGGAGTCCAGGAGATCTCCTTTGCTGCCCGCAGTATCTCGTCGGGCACGATCCTGACAAACCACTGGCGCTCACTCATGATCTCGATCGGGGTCTTGCACCGCCAGCAGGTCCCGACCCGCTGTTCGAGCGGTTCTTCGCGAAGAAGGATACCTGTCTCCCGCATGTCCCGGAGGATAGCCTCCCGGCATTCCCCTGGTTTCCTGTCCTGGTACTTCCCGGCAACCGCGGTCATCCTGCCCTGCCGGTCAATTGCCTTCCGGAGATCGAGATTATGCTGTTTCCACCAGAAAACGTCCTGCTTGTCGCCGAATGTACAGATCATCACGGCCCCGGAGCCAAACGCCGGGTCAACAGCATCATCTGAGATGACCGGGACCTCGTGCCCGAAGATAGGTACCCTGAGACGGCGCCCTGAAAGCCCGGTGTACCGTTCATCAGCCGGGTGGACCGCGACTGCGACACAGGCTGCAAGGAGCTCAGGCCGGGTGGTGGCGATCTCGATTCCGTCAAAATCCAGGTAGTTCAGCCGGGTCTCCCTCGGTTCGTACGAGACCTCGGCAAACGCGATTGCAGTCTCACAGCGGGTGCAGAAGTTGACGGGGTGATCGCTCTGGTAGATATACCCTGATTTGAGCATCGTGAGAAAAGATGCCTGGGTCTTCCGGTAATATTCCGGGAGCATGGTGATGTACTCGTTGCTCCAGTCCACCGAGAACCCGAGCCTGTGCAGTGTCAGCCGCATTTTCTCAATATTCTTAAGGGTGAGTTCACGGCACAACTCCCGGAACTCTTCGCGGGGGAGGTCATTTTTTGTTATCCCGTGGATCTCTTCCACCTTCACCTCGGTTGGCAGACCGTGGCAGTCCCATCCCTGGGGGAACATCACGTTGTATCCCCGCATCCGCTTGTACCGTGCTATAAAATCGATATAGCACCAGTTGAAGGCGTTTCCGATGTGGAACTGCCCGGTCGGGTAGGGTGGCGGGGTATCGATGATGAACTGGGGGAGCGCCGACCCCCGGTCAAATTCGTGGTCAGCATCCTGCCATATACCCTGCCAGCGTGGCTCCACCTCGGCAAACTGATAGTTCTTTGGGAGATCCTGTGGAAGAGACATTTTTCTCATATTTGTTCTGGCATAAAATATAGTGTTCGAAGGCAGGAACAGCATGAAACAGGACGTTTGGGCAGGACGCGGGGAAGGGCAGGGTCAGGGGAAGGAGATGGAAAGCCAGGACATTCGCTGCGTGCCAAGGGAAGTCCCGGAACAAAGCTCTTTTGTATCCGGAACCAACTATACACGGGATGTCCGATCAGTTCGGGGACCGGCTTGCCGCAATCCTGGCACTCTCCTTTGTCCTTATTGCTCCCGTGATCCAGCCGCCCTGGGTGCTCACGATCATGATCGTACTCTTCTCCTCGACACTCTACCTCATCAGGAGAACACGCTTCCTTGCACTTGCCCTTATCCCTATCGCTGCACTCTACGGCCTCGGTCTCCTTCCCCTCATCGTCTTCTCCTGTACCCTCACCATCATGGTCATGGGCGACCTCGCATTCAGGTGGGGCGAAGGCGGTCTTCCTTCGTATATTGCCTACATTCTTGCCGCATTTACCGCGTGTATTCTCGTCATGATCTACCTCCAGGAGTTCATTCCCCTCGTGATCCTCTTCGGGGTAGTTGTCGCCGTCCTCCTCAAGGCAATCCTCCGGGGAAGGGAAGATGCCCTGATGATCGAGGCGCTGGGGATTGCGATGACCATGTACCTGATTGCAGAGCTCAATTACGAAGCAGACCTGGTGCTCATTCTTGCGGCAGTCGTTGTCGCGTTTGCGTTTGGGTTTTTCTCCTACCGGACAAAGACTGCAGATGTGAGTGGTCTCTTCTCAGGGGCCCTGATCGGGATCATCCTGATCGTATTTGCCGATATCAGGTGGTTTTTGGTCATGCTTGCATTCTTTATCCTGGGCTCCGTGAGCACCCGGTTCAGGTATGGTGAGAAGGAGCGGATGGGTGTCGAGCAGACGCACGGGGGAGCGCGGGGATACATCAATGTCTTTGCGAACGGGAGCGTCTCGGCTGCTGCTGCGGTGCTCTGGGGAATCACCGGAAATCCCCTCTGTGCTGCCCTCTTTGTCGGGAGTGTCGCCACCGCTGCGGCAGATACCATGGCAAGCGAGATAGGGGTGACAGGAGGCGATCCCTACCTTATTACCACCTTCGACCGGGTACCACCCGGAACCAATGGCGGGATCACGGTCGTGGGGGAGGCGGTGGCTGCGGCCGGGGCGTTCATCGTCTCGGTCATTGCCTTCCTGCTCGGGGTCATCCCCCTGCCGCTGGTTGCCATCGGGACTCTTGCCGGGTTCATCGGAACCAACATCGACAGCCTGGTCGGTGCAGTCATCGAGAACCGTGGGGTGTTCGGAAATGCAGGGACCAACCTGGCAGCAACAGCAGGGGGAGGGATCGCTGCCCTCCTCCTCGCTGTATTCCTGCTCTAGTACCTGTAGTATCGGCCCTTGCTGTCATACTCCCCTTCCAGGGGGACTGTTTTTCCCTCTTCTTCGCCTGATTTTACCGTGGAGTCCCGAAAGAAGCATGCTTTGAATGCGTAGAGGAGGGAGAATGCCACCGCGAGTCCGGCAAAGAGGATGAGTGCGGTGACAAATGTCCCATCAGCACTGAGTAGTTCATTGAAGTCTGCGATGGTAAATGTCTGCATATCCTCGGGGGTCATGCCGGCGAGCGGCACGAGGCGTTCATACAGTACTGCAGTCCAGGCAAGCATCATGGTAAAACCGATGAGCGCCGCAATACCCAGTGACAGGAGGTAGAAAAGGAGACATGCACGACTGTTCCTGAGAACAAACTCCACGCTCCTCCGGATGGATTCAAAGACCGGCTTTCCTTCGAAGACTGCAGCGGTATCTGAAAAAAACGTGAAGAAGAGGATGGAGAGGGGGACGGTCATGACCAGGAAGCCGAGGGCCTGCGTACCCTGTCCCAGGATGAAGAGCGGTATCAGGATGAGAAGGATGGTCAGGACAATACCGAAGAGGACCAGGAGCACCGGAAGGAGCACCCTGAAATAACCGCTCATTCCGCCCTCAAAAAACACCTGCAGGCTCGTTTCTCCGGTATCCGCCAGGTGGAGCAGCCCTGCCATGAAGAACGGAAGTACCGCGAGCGGGATGATCAGGAGACGCTCGGCAAGAAAGATCCCGAAGTGGTACTGGGCAAGGACCACACCTGCTGCGATCCCTCCCAGGACGATGCCCGGGAGCCATGCTGCCGGTGCCCGGAGGAGTGCAGCGGCCGAGAGGAGTGATGATGCGATCATCGCTCTACCGGTCCCGTGGCATGGCAACGATCTCCCTGACCTGGAGGTCAAAGAAAGAGGCGGAATGAGACGGCCGGACCACGCAGACCGTGTCCGATCCGCTGTAGGAACCGCCACACGCGATCACTTCCTCCTCGACTCCGATAATGCCCTGGTCGGCTGCGATCAGGACACACTCAACCGCGACCTTGAGGCCGACAGCGATGACCCGCCGCAGCGCTTCGGCTACCGCTTCGGTGCGTGAACCTCCGCCAACTTTCTGGGAGCGGGAGAAGGCACGCTCGAGACCCGAAAGGACATGGGTGCCGGTCACGATCTGCACCCCCTCCCCGAGCAGTTCTTCTGCTGTCTCTGCGGAGAATTCCCAGACGCCGGGCTTTGAGAACCCGACGACGTGGGTTACCACGATCAGGTCGAGGCCACTCCCCTTGAGTGCTGCATGGAAAATCCGTGCTGTTTCACCGGATGTGCTTGCAACAATGACCGTTGTAAGTCCAAGCTCGCGTGCACGCTCCCGGGCAAACCGTGCACAATCGGCGGTGTTACCAGGGCCGGGACTATCAAAATAATACGTGTTCCGGGCAACAAATGTCATAATAACAGGTTAATTAGGTAGTATCACTTAAAGGGAATTGCTATGATCACGCTTGCGCTTGCAGGAAAGCCGAACTGTGGAAAATCCACCTTTTTCAGGGCTGCAACGATGGCACCTGCAGAGATTGCCAACTACCCGTTCACCACGATCAACGCCAATGTCGGGGTCGCGTACTTCCGCACGGTCTGCCCCTGCAGGGAGCTTGGAATACCCTGCGGGAGTTGCCAGGACGGGGTCAGGTTTGTCCCGGTCAACCTGGTGGACGTTGCCGGCCTTGTCCCGGACGCACACAAGGGACGGGGGCTTGGCAACCAGTTCCTCGATAACCTTCGGCAGGCGGACGCGATCCTCCATATCGTGGACGCGAGCGGTTCGACCGACAGCGAGGGAAATCCACTCGATCCTGGCGCCCACGATCCCCGGAAGGACGTAGTATTCCTCGAGTACGAGATGACGATGTGGATCTATGGGATCATCGAGAAGCACTGGGGAAAAGTGAACCGCCAGGCCCAGTCAAAGACAGCCCTGCTCCACCGGGGAATCGCGGAGGTCCTGACCGGACTGAAGATAACTCCTGAGGATGTGCGTGATGCCGAGGCCGCTGCCGGCATCGATCTCATCCATGCCGACACGGATGGTCTCATCCGCTTCAGCCGGGAGATAACGAGGATCAGCAAGCCGATGGTCATCGTGGGAAACAAGGTTGACCAGGCCCCTGATGCGATCCTCCAGGCCCTGAAGTGTGAGGGGTACATCTTTGCAAGCGCGGCCGGGGAACTGGCGCTCCGGAACGCAGCCCAGGCGAACCTGATCCGGTATATCCCCGGTGATCCCGGGTTTACCCTGGTTGCCGAGCAGGCGCTCTCGGCCCCGCAGAAAGCAGGTCTCGCAAAGATTGCCGCGGTCATGCAGGCATGGGGCGGGACAGGTGTCCAGCAGGCCATCGATCACACAATACGCCAGCTCCTCGGGCTGATTGTTGTCTTTCCTGTGGAGGACGAACACAAGTTCTCCGACAGCAGGGGGCGGGTACTCCCTGATGCGTTCCTGGTGAAGAAGGGGGCAGGTCCCCGTGACCTTGCCTTCCTCGTCCATACCGACATCGGCAAGGGGTTCCTCTATGCAATCGATGCCCGGACAAAGATGCGGGTGAAGGATACCCATGAGCTCAATGACGGGGATATCATCCGCATCGTGAGTACGGCGAAGTGATCACCGGACACTGACCATCACCATCCCATTTTTCGGCTATAAGGGAGATCGGTGCGATTTCAGATGAATTCATGCCGGTTTTTTCGACAGCGGTAACCAGCTGGTGCCGGGCACAACATATGCCCTGGGAGAAAAAGCATGATACCCCCGTATCAGGTACTCCCGGTGAAGAACGTGCTAGCGGGGGTATCCGGCATCATCAGCACCATCCACATCCCGGGACTCTCCTAGACCACCTCATCCCTGGATCCAGCATGGTTTGTAGGGTCAGCTGGTATCCGGGTTTCTGGCCCGATCATGATGCCGGTTAAACGGTAATCGTGTATTGAAGCTCCTTTTCATGATCGACAGGCAGATTCCTGGCTTTTTCACGATACTTTTATATACTCATATTTGCTACCATAGCTTACGATGGGTGGAGAGGTCTTCCAGGCCCAGGTCATCAGGAATTTCTTTGATACGATTACCGGCACGGACCGGAACCTGACCCGGATTTACCTGTGCGTGATCAGCCTCGCCAAGCTCCGCATGGAGAACCCGGAAAAGATCTCATTCCTCGTGGATCAGATCCGGAAGAGCAAGCAGCAGCGCGAGCTCTCCGTAGACATCCTCGATTACATGTGCGACGCCGCGATCCAGCTCGACCAGACTACGGTCCAGACCGCCTTCGGGGTTAAGACCATCGGCGAGGTCATGCAGGATTTCAACGGCATCAGCCTTGACACCCTGTGAGCGGGGACATTCACCACAAATTTTCTGGGATCTCTGCCGCTCAAAAGCACCACTCTCTTTTTTGGCCTCCTCGCTGTTTTGTGTGGGGAGACTGAATCAAGGGCGGTATCTGCATACCAATTCAGTCACTGAACCGCCGCCGGGGCGTAGTCTTCTGAAGTATACCCGGGAACGAGGCGACCGTACGGTTGCCCCGGGGTCGCGGGGCGGAGCCCTCGCGGTATTTTCGGGGGCGGCTGCGTGCATCGCATGACGGGGTGTGGGGGCGGACAGCCCCCACAAAATGTATCTGGTTCATCAATCGTTCCCACCCGGATAGCAGAGAACCCTTTTTCAGTCACTTCTGCTGTCCCATCGCACCGGTCCCGGAATCGGACCTGAAAAGGGGCCAAAATGGCCTCCGTTTTCTGTCTGGCACTCCTTTCCACAGGAAATGATGTACACCCTGATGGAAAAATCTCTGAAAATCGATTCAATTTCTGTATAAAGCATGGATAATGGATAAAAATATTGCTCTTTATTGACCCTGCAAGGGGTGGGAAAAAACGGGGGGGTCCTGTCCATCGATCACGGGTCCGAATGCCTGCAGGAACGCGTCTGCGTGGATTGTCCGGATCCCGGTGAAATGAGGTTCTTCAAGAAAAATATCGATAAAACAGGCTTTTCATGACGATTAATGAGCAAATACGTTCGATTCAGGATCTGTCAGGCACCCAGGAGACATGCCGGGGGAGAAAAGATACCGGGGTTTTTGGATCTCCCTGGCCGGCCTGCATCCACCCCCGGGTGCGGGTCGGGGGACGTGGGCAGGAAGGGTAACGGTGCTCCCCGTATCAGACTCCGAGAGCTTCTTTATAGGGATTCAGGATCTGGATGACAAA
>DUGL01000215.1:19417-19967 GCA_013331415.1 Methanoregulaceae archaeon
GCCTGGTCCTCGCGGCTCTTCACCTGCCCATCAGGGATCGTGAGTGCCAGGAACCGGCTATCATCCTCACTGAAGGTCTGCTGCGAGTATCTCTTGATCTCGGATGCCTCGAGGCTTGAAGCACGGTCTCTGATGATGACGAGCGCTTTTTTGAGCGTCTCATAGGCCGCTCCAGCCGTGATGCGGGAGGCCGCCGATTCGGCACTGCTCATCGAATTGGGGTACAGGCCGAACTTGAAGGAGAGGACCGCAGAGGCGACCTCGTGGGCCGTCTCGCGGTCGATTCCCCGATAGTACGGGGTGATTCGGTGCATATAGTCATACAGGTACTGTTCCATGGTATCCTCTCCATGCTTTTTGACCGGGGGAGTACTAAAGAGTATGTTCAGCCTCACCACAAGGACCGTAAGGCTTGCCCCAAAGAGGAGCTGCAGGAGGATCGTTGGTTGCACCTCCAGTGCGACGATGAAGATGATGATGGCATACAGCGGAGCGAGGAGTGCGACGATATCTTTCCGCGGTTTGATCCAGGCAAGGTATGCAAGGAGGA
>DUGL01000213.1:0-3762 GCA_013331415.1 Methanoregulaceae archaeon
GACTGCCAGCAGGTTCCCTGAGATCCCGAACAACTCTGCCGGAATGGTCGGAGCGGTGCTCATTGCGGAATCATTGCTCATAATCAGTACTCTTATGTCTGCATATCGTAAATATCTAGTCAGGAATGGCCGTCGGAAAAGATATCTCGAAAAAGCTCCATGAAGAGATCGACCGTGACCTCACCTTCATGCATATCTGCGGGACGCACGAGGCCGCCATTGCCCGCCACGGGCTGCGGAGCCTGCTCCCTCGCCGCCTGAAGATCGTGATGGGGCCGGGCTGCCCGGTCTGTATCACCCCCCAGGCAGAGATTGATGGTGCCCTCGACCTGGTCAGGCAGGGGTGCATCGTCACCACGTACGGTGACCTGCTCAGGGTCCCCGGGAGCACCGGCTCACTCGAATCGTCTGGAGGCGATGTCCGGGTTGTCCCCGGGGCACACAAGGCGGTGGAGATCGCGGAGGAGACCGACCGCGAGGTCGTCTTCATCTCGGTCGGGTTCGAGACGACGGCTCCCACGGTTGCCGCAACACTCCTCTCGCACCCGCCGGAAAACTTCAGCATCCTCTCCTGCCACCGGCTGGTGCCCCCGGCGATGAAGTGGCTGCTCGACCAGGGAGAAGCAGACCTGCACGGCTTTGTGCTCCCCGGGCATGTCTGCACGGTCATGGGGTACCAGGAGTACGAACAGTTCCCGGTCCCCCAGGTGGTCGCCGGGTTCGAGGCAGAAGACATCCTGCTCGGATTGCTGATGCTCGTCTCACAGGTGAAGGAAGGGACGCACCGGATCGACAATGCCTATCCCCGTGCAGTCTGCCGCGAAGGGAACCTGAAGGCAAAGGACCTGATGTACCAGGTATTCGAGACCGCTGACGTCGAATGGCGAGGCTTCCCGGTCATCCCGGGCTCGGGGCTCCGGCTGCGATCGGAATTTGCAGAGTATGATGCCCAGAGAAAATTCGGGCTCGTGTTCAGGCAGACAGAAAAGCATTCCGCCTGCATCTGCGACAAAGTCCTCCGGGGTATTGCCCAGCCATCGGACTGTAAACTCTTCGGTAAAATCTGTTCACCGCGAACCCCGGTCGGCCCCTGCATGGTAAGCCACGAGGGGGCATGCCGGATCTGGCATACCTATAACGTCCGGCGGCAGTGAATGCCGCCCTTCTCTCTTTTTCGGTTCAGCTGATCGCGACCACGGCCTTATGCAGGATATCCACCGTCGCCCGGAGTGCCCGGCCGGCATCCCGGAGCCGGTAGTAGATCTCCCGCCGCCTCAAAGCAGCCATAGCGTCATCTGCGGCAAACAGGTCCGCCATGGCATGAACGTAGGTATCCTCGATCTCCCTGATTGCAGCACGGGCTTCCGGGATTGTCTGGCGGACTCTCCTCTGGTCTGTTCCCATCACCTGTACCATGCTGGTTACGCGCTCCGTTCCCCGCAGGAGTGATCGGGCCATCGCGAGGATCGGCTCGTCGGGTGTAACCCCGAATGCGTACATCTCCCGTGCACAGTCCTTGGCATAGTTGAGGATATAATCCATCTGGCGGGAGAGGCTGTAGATGTCCTGGCGATCGAACGGGGTGGAGAATGCATCGATCAGGCGCTCTTCCATTGCATACCTGAGGTTGTCTACCGCATCCTCCATCTCCTCGAGCCGGACCGGGTCGGTCTGAGGTTCTTTCTGGAGCCAGTCGACAAAGGCCCCCACGCCTTCGAGCGTTTTTTTTGCCTGCCAGGAGAGCATCCCATAGAAGTCATGCTCAAGGGGGAAGATGGATCGGAATAGCCCCTGGATCCTGCCGGTCAGTTTCTTTCCGGATTCCTGCTCCATACTGTTCATCCTCCTATGAGGAGTGTAACGGCATACCAGATCGCTGCCGCAAGTACCAGAGTGACGGGAATGGTCATCAGCATCGCGGTCACGATGTCGCGGGCGACCGCCCAGTGCACCTTCTTCGGGTTCTCCGCAGCACCCACGCCAAGGACCGAGAGCGATATGATGTGAGTTGACGATATCGGGGCCCCGGAGAAGGTAGAGACCGCGATAGCGGCACCGGACGCGACCTGAGAGTTGAATGAGTGGATCGGCTTCACGGAAAATATCCGCCGTCCGAGCGTGGTCATGATGCGCCACCCGCCCCCGAGTGTCCCGAGGCCCAGCAGGAGTGCACACCCGGCCCGCGCCCAGAGCGGGATATCGAGGACCGCTGTATACCCTGCCGCGAGGAGCGCGAGGGCGATGATCCCCATCTGCTTCTGGGCATCGTTTGCCCCGTTTGCAAAGGCCATGGCCCCTGCTGCGGCCCAGTTCAGGCTGATGATGCTCCGGTTCACGCGCCGTGTTGCATTCCGCAGCAGGAACTTCGTAACCTTCTCCATCAGGTACCCGGCGATAAAACCCAGGGCTACGGAAAGGACGAGGAAGACGAGTATCTTCACGAGACCGGTAAGTTCGTGCGGGGGCAGGAGCAGGTCACCAAATCCCCAGGAGATGCTGTCCATTCCTGCCGCGGCGATACCAGCCCCGACCAGCCCGCCGACGAGTGCATGGGTGGACGATGACGGGAGCCCGAAGCGCCAGGTGAGGAGGTTCCAGGTGATCGCACTCAGCAGCGCCGCGAGAAGGACCGGGAGGAGGTCCAGGGAGGGCTCAATTGCAAGAAGGCCTGAGAGGGTGAATGCCACGGCGCTCCCACCCATGAGGGCGCCGAGCAGGACCAGCGCTGCGACAAAGATGATACCCTGCCGCGGGGTTGCCGACCGGGAAGCGATGAACGTTGCCGCAATGGAGCTCGCGTCCTGGAACCCGTTTGTAAAGGTGAATGCAAAGGCAAGGAGGATAACGATGACTGCAATGGTGAGCATGGCACGTGCATACCTCTCTTTCTCCTCCTCCCTGATAGTGGTAGGGTTGGGTCAAAGGAAGGGATGCCATGCCGAAGAGAGGGGTTCTCCGCGGTGCCGTTCTGTCTCGAACCAGGGAGATAAATTACATAAGCCGTAAAGCACTCAGTAGTGATGATATTCCCATGAAGGAACGAGATCAGGGTCTTTCTGAAGTCGTCGGGGTCATCCTGATGGTAGTGCTGCTGATCGGGATCGCAATTATTGTCCTGACGTTGATCATGGGGGGGATCATCCTGCAGCCGAAATCAGCATTCGTCATGAGCGAGGCCAGGATGACCGAGGTGACGCGGGGCGGTGTCCCGGTCCAGCTCGTGACCCTGCAGATCAGGGAGGCGGAGCCGTTCCACTTCATCGGGCAGACCGGGAATCCCGGGGGTGCCCGGGTGCAGCTCAAAGTCACGAGCCCGGATGGCCGGGTCCTGTTGCCGGATGCCAGCGGGCTTTCGGGTCCTCTCACGGGGAGGACGCTCTATATTTACCCCAATTCTTCCCGGCTCTCGAGCCAGTGCGACTTTGTCGTGAGCGACCGGCTCCCGGATGGCGTGCTCAGGGATATGATCACGGGTGTCTGGACCATCCAGCTCATCGATATGGATGCCAACATCCTCATCTCGAGCGATTCGCGGGCACGGATAACGAGCGGGGCCATCTCGTACCCCCGTATTGAAGGTTCCCCTGGCTTCGGGTGCATCTACCGGGCAGACTGCACCCTGCTCTGCCCCGGTGGGAACCCGGGGGTGAACGGGACGACCGGGCCGCCTATGAACATGACCTACCTCTCGTTTGGCGGGACGAACTATGTCTCGTATCCCCATGACCCCAGCCTCTCGTATACCGGGGACCTCTCCATCTC
>DUGL01000213.1:3916-5482 GCA_013331415.1 Methanoregulaceae archaeon
CCGGTACTATACGTGAACGGGATCGCCCAGTCCTTCAGCTACTACCAGTCCAATACCCCCGGGCAGGCAAAGATAACGAACCCGGCACTTTACCCCTCCGTCAACCTGAAAGAGAACGAAAATCCCCTGTTTATGGGAAGGCAGCAGGCATCGGACCCGCAGCATTACTACTATTTCCAAGGGTATATCGGGAATTTTGCCCTGTACAACCGCGGGCTGACCAATGGGGAGATCGCGGAGAACTGGAACAATTACCTGGCCTGAGGCCCTGGCTCCTTTTTCCCTGGCTCCCTTCACCTGCCTGCTCGTTTGTATAGGCGAAGAACTCTTCGTTCTTCAAAGGGCACACAGGGTTCTGTCATGGATCTGCCAGCAGGAAGTCCTTACCTGAAAATTACGCTCATGGTGGAGAACCTGCCCATAAGAAGCTGGATTGAGTTGAAGTGAAACCCATGTCAAGACCGATACCTCAGCCTTCAGGGCAATCGGGATGATGTATTCAGTCAGATCGGTATACCAGATTTATTCGGGGGAGAAGTCCGTATTGAGATATCACCGAAAGGGTGGGATTTCTCAAGGTGACGTGGATCGTGATGTCACCCGTTTTTTGTTGCCTCCTCGCTGTTTGTGTGGGGAGACGTAATCAAGGGTGGTATCTGCATCCCAATTCAGTCACTGAACCGCCGCCGGGGCGTCATCTTCTGAAGTATACTCGGGAACGAGGCGACCGGACGGTTGCCCCGGGGTCGAGGGGCGGAGCCCTCGCGGTATTTTCGGGGGCGGCGGCGTCAATCGCATGAGGGGGTGTGGGGGCGGACAGCCCCCACAAAATGTATCTGGTTCATCAATCGTACCCATACCAGATAGCGAAGAGCTTTTTTGTTTCATCATCCCCGAATTTCCCGACCCTGCCAGTGATGATGACCGGCGTTCTTTTCGGGGAAGGTCATGAGTGCCTTTTGTAAAGAGAGAATATTTATATACCCTCTGAAAACAAGGAGATACCCATGAAGATCTCATTACGGATTCTCGCGATCTTTCTCATAGCAGGGTGCTGTCTCGGCATCCTGCCGGCAGCTGGCGCCCAGGCGCCCATCGGCGGTAACCAGGCATGGTATGCGGTGCATTGCAATGTCGACGGGGCCAGCGTCTTCTTCGACGATCAGTACAAGGGTGAGACCCAGGGCGGCGTCCTGTACGTTGCGGTGTTCACTACCGGAACGCCCTACAGCATGTACTCTGTCCAGAAAGACGGATATGCTACCTACAGCGCTCCGGTCCACGGTGTCCCGGGTATGGGAGAGACCTTTGACCTGTATGCGACGCTCAACCCGATTCAGCCTACCCAGCCACCCGTGATTGGGGGGGATATCGGGTGGTACAAGGTCCACTGCAATGTTGACGGTGCGAGCGTGATGTTTGACAATACCCAGAAAGGGGTGATCACGAACGGCATCCTGACCGTCCAGGTCTACACCACCGGGACTCCCTACAGCACGTACACGGTCACCATGAACGGGTACCTGCCGTTCACGGCACCAATCACCAGTTACCCGGCCAAGGGGG
>DUGL01000054.1 GCA_013331415.1 Methanoregulaceae archaeon
GAGCTGCTCGATCAGATCCAGGCATCGGGCTGCTGCGAGAGCCCGTCGGGCTGCGTGGAGCGGCTCGGGCTCCGGGTACTCGAATGTACACCGGAGGGGAGAGATCCCGTCCTGACCGCTGCAGAGGAGGCGATCGCAGAACACCCCGGAGCGGTCGCAGACTTCCATGCCGGGCGCAGGGAGGCATTGAACTTCCTCGTCGGCCAGGTCATGAAGAAGACCCGGGGATGCGCCAAACCTGCGGACGTGAACCTGGTTCTTTCCCGGCTGCTGGGGAGAGAGGGCTGACTGCCATGGACCTGATTGTCGCGGAAAAAAATATCTCCGCACACCGGATAGCTTCTCTCCTCGCAGGTTCAAAACGGGTC
The DNA here is from genome assembly GCA_013331415.1 of Methanoregulaceae archaeon. Taxonomy (GTDB): domain Archaea; phylum Halobacteriota; class Methanomicrobia; order Methanomicrobiales; family Methanospirillaceae; genus UBA9949; species UBA9949 sp10516u. The sequence goes on from DUGL01000054.1 coordinate 369, forward strand.
AGAGAGGAGAAGGAGGGCGGGGTCCCGGTCTACCGCTTTGATGATACCGCGGTCATAGGTCTGAGGGGTCACGTCGTAGAGATTGATTTTGAGCAGGGGTATACGAATTGGCGGAGCACAGAACGGCCCCCCCGGAGCCTGGTCACCGCACGCACCATCAAGGTCCCGACCGAGAAGAAGATTGTGCACCTCCTCCAGAAGCTGGCAAAACAGTCAGGGGTTGTCACGATTGCCACCGATTTTGATACCGAGGGGGAGCTGATAGGGAAGGAGGCATACGAGCTGATCCGGCAGGTCAACCGGGACGTCCCGGTCAGGCGGGCACGGTTCAGCGCAATCACGCCCGATGAGATCCGCCAGGCGTTTTCCAGGACAACAGAGATCGATTTCAACCTGGCCGCCGCCGGTGAAGCCCGGCAGGTCATCGACCTGATGTGGGGGGCATCCCTGACCCGGTTCATCAGCCTTGCAGCACGGCGGGGCGGGTCAAACATCCTCTCGGTAGGCCGGGTGCAGAGCCCGACCCTCGCGATGATTGTCGACCGCGAGCGCGAGATAGAGGAGTTCGTCTCCCAGCAGTACTGGCAGCTCTCGGTATTGACCAGCAAGGCAGGGGAGGAGATCGAAGCACGGCACGCTACTGCCCGGTTCTGCAGCAGGAGCGAGGCAGAAGCGGCACGCGACCGGACAACAGCACCGCTCGTGGTCATCGAGATCAAAGAGGGAACCAAGATCGACCGGGCACCGGTCCCGCTCGATACCACCGGGTTCATCGTGGCTGCAGCCAGGCTCGGGTTCTCTGCAGCCGGGGCCATGCGGGTGGCAGAAGACCTGTACATGAACGGGTATATCTCCTACCCAAGGACCGACAACACGGTGTATCCCGCAAGCCTTGACCTCGGCGGGGTACTGCAGGCCCTCGCGCATACCGAGTTTGCCGGTGACGCATCCTGGGTCACCGCGAACCGGCGCCCTGTCCCAACACGGGGCAAGAAATCGAGTACCGACCATCCGCCTATCCACCCGGCATCAGCCGCGACACGGCAATCGCTCGGTGAAGACCGATGGAAGATCTACGAGCTCGTTGTCCGGCGGTTCCTTGCAACCCTCTCCCCGGACGCCCGCTGGAAGACCATGAAGGTGAACTTTGAGGCGGGAGGCGAACCCTACTCCGCAACAGGCGGCCAGCTGATCGAGCCCGGGTGGCGGAAGGTGTACCCGTACAGCAAGGCGACCGAGTACACCCTCCCTGAGATGAAGGCTGGCGAGCGGCTCCCGCTCCATGCGGTAACGCTCGATGAAAAAGAGACCCAGCCGCCGGCGAGGTATACCCAGAGCAGGCTCATCCAGAAGATGGAGGAACTCGGGCTCGGGACAAAGAGTACCCGCCACGAGGTCATCCAGAAGCTCCTCTCCCGGAAGTACATCGAGGGCAATCCGTTGCGCCCCACCCTGGTCGGGAGAGCAGTGACCGAGTCACTGGAACGGCATGCAGACACCATCACCCGGCCCGTCATGACCCGGACGCTCGAGGAGCACATGCAGCAGATCAAGGATCAGCAGCGGAGCAGGGATGATGTGGTCTCCGAATCACAGCGCATGCTGCTGTCGGTCTTTGACCAGCTGGAACCCCACGAACGTGAAGTCGGCCAGGAGATCATGGAGCAGACCGCCGAGGAACTGATGCTTGGGCCCTGCCCGGTCTGCGGCCATGAGATCCGGATCCGCCACCTGCGAAACCAGACCCAGTTTATCGGGTGCACCAACTACCCGGACTGCAGCTTCAACATCGGACTCCCCTCAGCCACGTGGGGATTTGCTGTGCGGACCGACGATACCTGCCCGGTCCACCATCTCCATCCTGTCCGCCTGGTGCGCAAGGGGAGCAGACCATGGGATATCGGCTGTCCGCTCTGCCACCAGGTTGCATCAAACAAGGAATCCCTCTTCCTGATGCCATCGATGACCCCGGAGATACATGAACGGCTCATCCAGGCCCACCTGTACACGGTCCCGGACCTGGCAAACCGTGGAGCGGATCAGCTCGCGTCCCTCATAGGAGTTCCCGGGCAACAGGCTTCTGTCCTTATCAAAGAAGCCACGGCTGTCCTCGACCTCCTCAGGCGCCGATCGGACTGCCGGAAACTGGTCCGGAAGACCCTCATCCCCAAGAGGGGCAGGAGCCCGGCCAGGGTGATCCGTAAGCTCCATGATGCCGGAATCAACGATATCGCAGGGCTCGGCACCGCTGATCCGGCACTCCTGAAGAGCGTCGGGATAGCCGAGAACGAGGCTGAAACACTCCTGCATGAGGCAAGGATGGTGGAGAACGAGCGTTTCCTCCGGCAGGCAGGAGTCCCGGCGGCCAGCATGAAGAAGTACTTTGCAGCCGGGATCGCAAGCCCGGAGGACTTCCTCTCCTCCCACCCGGTCTTCCTGGCCGGCGTGGTCGGCATGCGCCTGGAGACCGTGCAGAAGCACGTGGAGCTGGTCGCGGCTGCACGCGGGAAGACCCCCCCGGTCCGGTACACAACGGCTCAGGTGGCACGCGGACGGGAGGAACTCCTCTCGCTCCCGGGTCTTGGAGAGCCCGATCTCCTGAGCCTCCAGAAGGCAGGGGTTGTCAGCGGGATCCTGCTGCTCGGTGCCGATGCAGGGACACTCTCTGGAAGGAGCGGAATTCCGGCTGAGAAGATCCGGCGCTTCCAGGCACTCCTGCAGGAAAGGGCAAAGAAGGCGGAACCCGATATTATTGTGATATAGGTGCTGGCGATGCATACCCGATGGAAGAACTGGGTCCACGTGACCAAGCTGGATCCTGACAAGATGCTCCCCCCCGGTGCAATTGCCGGGATAGCGGCGAGCGGGACCGATGCCCTGATGCTCTCGGGGACCCTGAATGTAACGGCAGAAAATATGAGTGCGCTCGCACAGGAGGCGAAAGCATCCGGGCTCCCGCTGATCGTGGAACCTGCGGGTCCGGAAGCGGTCCTCTGGGACGGCGTTGACCTCGTCTTCGTCCCCTCGGTCCTGAACTCGGCAGATGTCCAGTGGATTGTCGGCCAGCACCGCACCTGGGTACAGTGCCAGCAGGTCCGGTGGGAGAAGGTGGTCCCCGAGGCCTACATCGTCCTGAACCCTAACTCTGCGGTCGGAAAGGTCACCAGGGCCACCTGCAGTATCGGAGGAGGAGAAGTGGCATCCTTTGCTGCGCTTGCGGACCATTACTTCCACTTCCCCATCGTTTATATCGAGTATTCCGGCATGTACGGGGATCCTGCTCTCGTGAAGGCTGCCTGTGAGGCTGTTGAGACAGCGGTCATCTACTACGGGGGTGGGATCGACTCTGCAGAACGGGCCCGGGAGATGGCACAGTATGCTGACACCATCGTGGTGGGAAATGCCGTGTACGAGAAGGGGATCGATGTCCTGAAGGCAACCGTCAGAGCCATCCAGTAGCAGTTCACTCATGCCCGCGATCGATATCGTCCTCGTCTCCCCACTCTACGAGGGAAATGTCGGGTTTGCTGCCCGGGTGATGAAGAACTTCGGGTTTTTTCAGCTGGTACTCACGGACCCCTGCCCGATCGGGGACGAGGCCTTCATGCGGGCAGCCCATGCCCGCGATGTGCTCGAACATGCAGAGCACCTGTCCCTGGACGAGGTATTCTCCCGGAGTAACATCGTCATAGCAACGACGGGAGAGGTGAGCAAGTCTGTCTGCAACCCGATGCGGATGCCCTACTTCCAGCCATCCGAGATCCGGGACCTGATCACCGATCTCGAGGGGAGGATCTCCATCCTTTTCGGCCGGGAGAACTGGGGATTGAACAACGATGAGATCCGGAAGAGTGATATCATCTGCACCATCCCTGCGGCAAAGGAGTATCCGATACTCAACCTCTCCCATGCGGTCGGGATCATCTGCTACGAGCTGGCCCGGATCCCGCGGGGAGAGTACCTGCTCGCAACGCGCGACGAGATGGACCACCTCTACCGCCACATCGATTCCTACCTCACGCTGATCGACCACCCTGACTTCAAGCGGGAACCGACCATGCTCCTGATCCGCAGGGTTCTCGGGCGGGCGATGCTGACCGCCCGGGAGGCGAGCACGCTCCATGGCCTGATGCGCAGGTCGGAATGGCATATCGACCCGGAGCGTTTCGAGCGGAAGACGGACCCGGACCATGCCGGGGAGGACCGGTAAGTGGCCCACACCTGCAAAGCGACCTGCTCGTGACGGTGTACATCTGCCACACAGAGGGTAGCGCAGGATTCCCGGACTTCCCTTTTCAATACCAGGGCAGCCTTCTGGCCGTGTTTGTCCTGCACGGGCCTGGCTGGATGAACACACTGTATCCCGGGGGGATATCCTCCCTGCCAGCCAATCCCTGCATCGGGGTGCAGGGTACTGGTAGCTCTCTCATTCCCGGTCGATGAGTATGGGCAGCTCACTTCTATCCCCCGCGATCCCAATCCTCTCCCTCTGCCCGCACAGGGTTTAATACCGGAGTCCTGCAACAAGGATGTATGAGATCACTCGTGTTCGGACTCGGAACCGGAGTCCTGATCCTGCTGCTCTGCCTGTCCGGCTGCACCGCACCGGTACCGGAACCTCCCCCTGCTACCACCATCCCGACTACTTCTCCCACGCCGCAGGTGACCATTCCTCCCGGGTCAGGCCAGCAGGTCCTGACTGGCGTCACCTGGTACCTGATCGCCTTCAATGACGGCGGGTCTTCAGTCGCTGCCCTCCCGGGGGTCCGGGTAACCGCTGCCTTTGATGCGGCAGGAACCGTCTCGGGATCCGCCGGGTGCAACCAGTATACCGCGTCCTATGAAGGATCGCTCGGCGGGCTCGCGATTGGCGCCCCTTCATCGACAAAAATGCACTGCGGATCGCCGGCAGGGATAATGAACCAGGAGACGGTATACCTCACGACCCTCCGGGGGGCATCGGGCTTCACGATTGTCAATGATATCCTCACGATCCAGGACAGCAACGGGAGGGCAATCCTGACGTACTCGCGAAACGACCCGGACGTGCTCATCCCCGCGAGCCTGACCGGCACGCCCTGGTACCTGAACTCGTACATCGATGCCCGCGGCGCGATCTGGTCGCCCGGCCCCCTGCACATCATCTCTCTCCAGTTCGACAAGGATGGGAACCTCTCCGGGAATGCCGGGTGCAACTCCTACGCAGGTGGCTACGCGATGAGCGGGAACACCCTCGCCATCGGCAACCTGGTGACAACGCTCATGTTCTGCCCGGAACCCGGGGTCATGGACCTTGAAACGACCTACCTCGAATTCCTCCCCCGCATTACCCGGTATTCGATCTCCGGCAACGAGCTCACCCTCTCCGATGCGAACGGGACGATCAACATGGTGTACGATACGACGCCAGGGTAGGGGAGAGGTGATTTCAAAATTTTAAAGAAATCTCTTCATTTCTTTCGAGACACATGCCTTTAGGAAATTGATAATGGGGGAGCCATTTTCCTATTAACCCGATAATGAAATCCTGCTCAAAAGGGTGTCTGGAGATCGTGACCTGCACCCTGATCTTCATTCGAACTTCCAATGAACTCCGTTCAGGATTTCGGGCATAAATTATGAAAATCACGAAGTGATTTTCATTGGAAATCGTGAAAAGATTTTCAGGGGAATCGATGAGCGGCGGAAAGATGATCCAGAATACAGATCCTACGGTATTGCTCTGGCATCCATTTGCATCGGACGGAAAAATAGTACATTTTATTGATCAGATAGTGGTGATAACGAGGTTGGTATACGCAACCTCAGTATACGAATTCGATGGACAGCTGTTTACCGACAATGTGACTCCTCCCTCTTTGAAGGTACTGTCGGTTACCGTTATGAGATGGTGACCATTTACCGAGAAGCTAAGAGTATTTCCATCAACTTCGCAATGAAGACGATTGGTTGCACCAATACCGGTTTTAATATAACTTGAGCTGGTTGGTCCGGATAACTGGGTCAGACGACTATTCTCGAATTTCTGGATTCCATAGTAACCATCTGCGGAAATGGAAAAGTCATAATAATTATCTTCATCCTTATCACGCACGGTCACACCCTGCCAGTTGTCTATGGTACCGGCCACCATCTTTGTATCCACCTCCAGAATAAAATTATTAAAATTCTTGCTCAGCCTATGGTAGAGAGATCCATCCGGAGGGTCATTATCACGGATATGGAGGGAATTTCCCGAATAAAAAACCTTTCCTGAACTTCCATCATATTCTGACTCCCATCCACTTCGCCACTGGCTCAGGTCATCGGAGAATAATACAGTATTTGTTACCGGATTAGGCGTTGGTGCTGGGGTTGGTCCTGGGGTTGGTGCTGTAGTTGGTCCTGGTGGTTCAGTACATCCAGCAAGAATGGTAAAACATGTTATTGCAATAATCACTGAAATAAATAACAAAGATTTAAATTTCATGAATCTGCTTATTATTTCTTTTTATTTTAATGTTTTGCACGTATTTTACTGAATCTTCCCACACTATCATAGGGGGTACTCACAACCAGATAAGAACTCGGGAAACAGAGGAGGTATTTGAGATCACAATAACCTTCCCTGACCCGGCAGGATCGTCATACTGGCACCTTTCAGACACCCTCATTACCTCTCCCTCCCCATAGTCTACGCGAATGATCCTTGTCGACTGGCAGATCCTGGACCGGATCGCCCGCGGGTTTATCCAGGTGGAACCCTTTGACCCTGCGCTCGTCCAGCCCAACTCACTCGATATCAGGCTCGGGAACCATTTCCTCTGGTATGAACAGGGGGACGAGGTGATCGATCCCTACCAGGGAGAGACCATCACGAGCGGGACGGCGGACTGCTTCGCCGACTCGATCGTGCTCGAGCAGGGCCGGTTCATGCTCGCTGAGACCATGGAGGTGATCGGGCTTCCCGACAACATCGTGGCGAGCATCGAGGGCAAGAGCAGCATCGCCCGGCTCGGCGTCGAGCTCCACCAGACCGGGGGGTGGATCGATGCCGGGTTCCGGGGATCGATCACGCTCGAGATGTGCAATGTCAATGCCCGGCCGGTCCGGATGTATGCCGGGATGCCGATTGGGCAGCTCGTCTTCTACACCACCGAGCGGGCAGCGCATCCTTACAACCTGAGGAGTGGTGCGAAGTACATGGACCAGCGGCAGGCCACCCTCTCCCGGTATCATGAGAATCCCCGGTCCTGAAGGATATATACCCTATGAATACAGACATAGTGCGGATACGAATGCCTATACACCGGAGATGATGCATGCGGCTCCTTCTGATACATTCCGATTTTATTGAATACGAAGCGAAAAAGAAGACCAGTGTTGCCGAGGAGACGACCCTGCTCCAGGACCGGGCGGAGGATGCCCTTGCGGTCTTTTGTGCTGTCGAGGCCGTTGATGAGGAGGACCTCGAAGGGGTAGTAGAACAGGCGCTGGCCGAGATCGGTCTCGTGGCCGACAAGCTCTCGGCAGAGACCATCGTGATCTACCCGTACGCCCACCTGAGCAGCGAGCTCTCGCGGCCGGATGCAGCCGTCTGGGCGCTCAGGGCACTCGAGACCGGCCTTGCCGGCATGGGCTTCACCGTGAAACGGGCACCCTTCGGGTGGTACAAGGCCTTCCGGATCTCATGCAAGGGCCACCCCCTCTCTGAACTCTCGAAGACCATCCTCCCTTCAGATGAGGCCCCGAAGAGGGAGAAGACGAAGATCACCCGCGAGTTCTTCGTGATGACCCCGGACGGCCTGACCCATGACACCGGGGAATTCCTCGATGACAGCCCGTTCGGCTGCCTCCTTCGCAAGGAACTCGGGGAACCGGCAGCCGGGGGCGGCGAGCCTGCCCACGTTGCCCTGATGCGGGCAAAGGAGATCGTGGATTATGAACCGGTCTCTGATGTCGGCCACCTCCGCTGGCTGCCGAAAGGCAAGCTGATACGGGACCTGATCGCCGATTACGTGCTCGGCCTCGTCCTCCCCTACGGGGCAACACCGGTCGAGACACCGGTCATGTACGATCTTGCCGATACGGCCATCTTTGAGCATGCCGACAAGTTCGGGGAGCGCCAGTACCGGTTCCGGAGTGGGAACCGGAACATGATGCTCCGGTTTGCCGCGTGCTTTGGCATGTTCTCGATCATGCGGGACATGCACATCTCGCCAAACTCCCTGCCCATGAAGATGTACGAGCTCTCCACCTACTCGTTTCGCCACGAGCAGAAGGGAGAGGTCATCGGGCTGAAACGGCTGCGTGCGTTCACCATGCCGGACATGCACAGCCTCTGTTCCGACATGCCCGAGGCACTCGCCTGCTTTGAGGAGCAGCTTGCCATGGGATGGAAGACCGGGAAGGACTTCGGCACCGCGCTTGTCGGGGTGTTCCGGTGCACCCGGGACTTCTACGATGAACACCATGCCTGGGTGAAAAAGATCGTGGCAGATTCCGGGGTCCCGATGCTGATCGAGGTTCTTTCCGGCCGCGTTCACTACTGGATTGCAAAGGTCGACCTTGCGGCAATCGACGGGCAGGGCCGGCCGATCGAGAACCCGACCGTCCAGATCGATGTTGAGTCATCCCAGCGGTTCGGGATAAAGTACCAGAAGGACGATCTCGTCATCTACCCCCCAATCCTGCACTGCTCCCCGACCGGCAGTGTCGAACGGGTCATCTGCGCCATCCTCGAGACCACGAGCACGCAGAAGGTCCCGATGCTTCCCTGCTGGCTCTCACCCGTCCAGGTCCGGGTGGTCCCGGTCGCAGAACGTCATCTCCCGGCCGCAGGCGAGGTTGCTGCCCGGATCAGGAAAGCAGGGATACGCGCTGATCTCGATGACCGCGAAGAGAGTGTCGGGAAAAAGGTCCGCGAGGCTGCGATGGACTGGGTACCATACGTCGTGGTCATTGGAGACGCCGAGATGCAGAAAGGTATCCTGACCGTGACGATCCGGGCAAAGTCAAAGCCGGACAAGCCACACAAGGAGACGATGACCGAGGACGTGCTGATTGAGGTCATCCAGGAAGAGAATGCAGGCATGCCCTACCGGCCGCTGTACACCCCGGTACTGCTCTCGAAGAAGGCACGATATATCTGAATGCGCCGTTTCCCCTTGATAACGTGCATGATCCTCGTGAACATGCAGGGGAAATGATCAAACCAGACCCCTTTTTCTCAAGGATACCAGGTTCCCTCCGGTCCCCGGTCCGGAATGGATGAGTCCTGGGAAATGAGCGATCTCTACCCGGAACATGGCAGCTCCTTTTCCGACAGGCCCCCTTCACCCTGTTCACTCTCTCTGCATTGGCATCGGCAGGGTTCATATCGTATACAGCACACCAGTACACCAGCGAGAGGTTTGTACCATGAAGACCTGTATCATCTATCATTCCTACTCGGGGATCACCCGGGGCATTGCAGAGAAGATCCAGGCTGCCATTGGGGGAGACCTTATCGAAGTAAAACCCCGGAGACCGTACACTACCCTTACGGCCTATTCCCTTGGGTGTATCCGTGCACGGGGCGAAGAAGCTGAGCCTATCGAACCTGCTACTATCGATGTTGCCCCCTATGACCTGATCGTGATCGGGACCCCGGTCTGGGCGTGGAAAACAACACCGGCAACCAATGCGGCGGTAAACGCGCTGCAGAACAGTGCAGGGAAGAAAGCCGTTGTATTTGCCACCTGTGGATCCCAGGCAGGGGAAGCTATTCCGATCATGAAACGGGGCCTTGAGATAAAGGGCGTTACCGTTGTTGGTGAAGAGGTCTTTTCCCGAAAAGAAGTGGCAGATGACCAGAAGATCGCCGGCCTGATCCATGCGGTTACCACAGCGGGGTCAGCCTGATCCCTTCATTCCCTCTCCCCTTCGATCGCATCTGATAGCCCTGTCCCCGGTGAATTCTCAGATATCTTCTCCCGCCTTCCCCACACCTGTGTCCGCGATCTCCTGCTCATTCCCCCTTATAGCCAAGTCTTGACAGGCGTTCGAGCCGCTCCTGCACGTCATCGGGCCCTTCCATGTCACGGGGTGATACCCCGTCAATGATCCCCATAATCCCCCGACCCTGGCCTGTCTCCGCAATGATCACCTCGACTGGTTTTGCTGTCGCACAATAGACCGTGCAGACCTCCGGGATGTTTTTTACCGCGGTCAATACGCTGAGGCTGGAGAAGTCCTGGTGGAGCAGGATAAACGAATGTCCGGCACCGATTGCGAGGGCATTCTCCCTGGCAAGTGCTTTCAGCTCCTCATCGGTTCCTTCGCCCCTGACAAGCCCGCCTTTTGATGCCTCGCAAAATGCCAGCCCGAACCGGACCCCGGGTACCGAGCGTGTCACCGCCTGGTAGAGATCTTCAACGGTCCTGATGCAGTGGGAATGGCCGAGGACCACATGCACCTCATCAGTTTTTTTTATCGCTATCATCCGGAACGAGATATCATCTGCCATGGATACTCCCGACCTTACCTGGTCCCGGGAGAGCATAAAGACGTGGTGAGAACATCTGATCCTGATCCTGAAGCAGGGGAGAGGGTGGGCCCGGCAGGGGATCTTCCCTGGGGCCGTTGGGCAATATACGGGAGGGGTACTCCATGGAAAACGCAGCTGAGACCTGACACCCCCCAGTACCCTGCTCCACAGGGGTCACCGGTATATCGCTCCTGACACCAGGACGCAGAGTACCAGCAAAACCTGGTTATCCGCATCAGGATGACGATGGATTTTAGACCAAGCGAAGACCACCTCTCAGTATGCGACGGGATCTTCTCATCATCGCTCTTGTCGGGATCGTGGCCGTGGCAATTGTTCTGGTCATTTACCCTCTGATGTTCGGGCCCTCCCGTGCTGAAATCACCGCGGTCACCACGGACAAGGATCTCTATCACTCAAACGATGTCATGAAAATAACCGTGCTGGTGCGTTCACAGGGAGATATGACCAACACCACTCTGGTGCTCTCCGGCATACGGGACCGGCGCGGGAGCCCGCATCTTAACAGGGAAATTCCGCTCAATCTCTCCCCCGGGCCAAACACGCTTGCCTATGACCACAAGCTCCCCGCCTGTTCATCCTGCTCAGGTCTGAACCCGGGGACCTATACCATTGAAGCGTCGCTGGTCCGGGACGGGGGGATTATCGCGAATATGACCCACACGTTCTCGCTGGAACAGTAATTCCCTTTTCCTCTCCTTGTTTCGTGAAGATCTCCCGGTGATTTTTTCTGATTTCTCATAACCTGTCCCCGCACTCCCTCTCCACGTACTGCAGGAATGCATGAGGCGGGATGCAGGAGAGGGACTGTTCTGATCGAACGATCCCGGGCATGTTCCCGGGACCGGCGCCTGGCTGAAGTCCACCATTTCCGGCAATCCCAGGGGAAACGATGATGACTCCTCCCGCCCTATGCAATCGCTGATGGCAGAAGAGGAGATCTGCGTCACGATCAACCCCGCCTATAGTGGGGCAATCCGGCAGATGGTACAGGAGCGAAAAGGAGAGACCCCGGATCAGTGCGTCAACACCATTCTGGAGATATTCCTCTCTTCACAGGCTACCGTGGCGAGGGGTGGCGATGACCCTGTCCGCGCAAATGAACTGCTCCGGCTGAGAATCGCCGACCTCGAGCACCAGCTGAAGAAAAAAGACGAGGCACTCTCTGTCCTGCTCGATCTCTGGGAATCCTGCGTCATGAAACGAGAGGACGTGGCCGAAGAAGAGTCACCGGATGTCGATGACCGGATTGCCCGGCTCATCAGGGACTGGTACTATGATGCCGAGCGCAAGGACCATTCCGGCACAAACGGGGGTGCTCCCGGGCATGTATGAGCCGGGACGGGAAAGGGAGGATTTTACGCTTCTCCCCTGAACGTGCCTCTTGCAGGTTCCTCCTGGGTGCCTGGACCTGCAGCGATCATGTGACTTTTTTTATTCCCGGGACCATTCCTCATCTATGACATTCTCTTCCAGCCTCCAGTTCCTGTCTATCGGGTTAGAGGTCGTGATCGGTATCCTTGGAATTGCCATTGCGGTGCAGAAAAAGAAGCTGTACGGGTATCTCATTGCATGCACGTTTGCCATTTACGTCGCCTATGACCTGCTCGCACTCATGGGAACTGCTGCTCCTTTGCTCATGGCCGCCATATTCTTCGTTGCAACACTCTCCATTCTCACCGCAATCTGGCTGATCTACCGGGAACAATGAAACCAGTGTCACACAGCCGGTGGACCCTTCCGGACCTCTCGCAGGCACTCAGCTGGTGCGAGAGGCGAAACCGGGAGGGGATCCGATGCACGCTCCATGTGCTGGATGAATACGTCCGGACAGAACAGGCAGCCGGGAGCGTTGCCAGTGCCTATTCACAAGCCATTGCAGGTATTGACCGGCAGGGGCTCCTGGCTTCCGTATCTGTCAAGCTCTCTTCGCTTGGTATCCTCTCTGATTCCGATGCCGCGATGGAACGCACCATCGAATTGTGTCGGGAGGCGGACCGGGCAGGGGTGGGCTTTGAGATCGACATGGAGGGAAAGGGCCTGATCGGGGCCGCGATCGAGGCTGCAGGTCTCTGCCGGCGGGACAACTATCCGGTCACCCTCGCACTCCAGGCCTACCTCCACCGCACGCCGGGGGATGTCAGGATCCTCCTTGCCCTTGGCATCACCCCCCGTTTCGTGAAAGGTGCATATCACGGCGATATTACAGATATGAACGAGACCGGTGAGCGGTTCCTTGCACTGGTCCGTGAAGTCCACCACTATGGGATCCCGTTCCATATCGGGACGCATGACCCGGCCCTCATCCACGAGATCTGCACCCTGATGGACACTGCACGGGATCGTATCGAGTTCGGGTTCCTGCTTGGCCTTGCTGACCGGACCAAGCGGGACATGGCGGCGGAAGGGTGGCAGGTCTCCGAGTATATACCGTATGGAACAGAGGGCGCAGCCTACATCGCGCGACGGGAGCGGTATCTCCGGGAGCTGGCGGAGAGTGGGAGGGAGCCGGCACCCTGATCTGCCGGCCGATCCGGCAGCTGGTATCGTAGAGGGCCACCTGACTGATGAGAACAGGGGCTGTCTCAACCACCCTGTCGTGCCAGTTTCTCTGCAATCGTTGCCACGTGACGCCCCTTGAACCGTGCCGCGGCGAGCTCGTTCTCACCCGGCCAGCGGGCCGAGGGATCGTTCCCTGCGATTGTCGATGCGCCGTACGGGCTCCCCCCCGTGATCTCATCGGGCCTGCTCTGCCCCTCAAACGTGTAGGGGAGGCCGACGATCACCATCCCGTGGTGGAGCAGGGTGGTATGGACCGGGAGGACAGTCGACTCCTGCCCGCCGTGCTGGGTTGCCGAGCTCGTGAAGACACTTCCCGGTTTTCCGACAAGTGCCCCGGAACCCCAGAGTTTTCCGGTGGCATCAAAGAACTGGCGCATCTGCCCGCACATGTTCCCGAACCGTGTCGGTGTACCGATGATGACCGCATCGGCTGAGGCGAGCTCCTCCATGGTACACAGACCGGCACCCGCAAAAATTCCCTCTGGAACGGCACTGCTCCCATCCTCTCGATCGCCTCGGGCGGGAGCGTCTCGGGAACCCGGCGGAGCACGGGTTCACACCCGGGAACCCCCCACCCCCTCAGCCACGGCCTGCGCCATCCGGTAGATAGGGCCGTAGAGCGAGCAGGTGAGGATCAGGATCGTTGTCATCTCCTGTTCTCCGTTCTGTGACATGCTGTATCCCTGGTAAAGAGCGTTTTCCTGGAAAAAATGGATTCAGATCAGCCCGACCGCTGCGAGCCCGAGGAGGATGTTCACCACGATGAGCACAATGAATACCCGGCCCGCCCGGATGTGTGCGGTCCTGACAGCTGCTTTCCGTGCCCCTGCCCGGTTCCGTACGAGGGCAAGGACCAGTGCCACAAGGAGCGTGATGAGAAGGAGGAGCCCAAGCAGGACATGGATGGCAAAGGCCGATGACCCGGCAGAAAGGTAGGAAGCCCGGAATACAAGGGCGATAGCGGTGATGGCAAGGATGCTTCCGACGATGGCTGTGCCCACGTGCAGACGGTACCAACCTGCAATCCGTTTTCCATAGACGGGCAGGAGTCCGGCAATACTGATGAAGGCAAATCCCGTTACCAGCAGGAGCGCGTGGTACACCCAGAGCGGGATCGTACCCGGTGCAGGGGGAGCAGGATCCATCGACCCGGGAATAGTAATCCGGGCAGTAATTGTCCCAAAGAGGTTACAGTCTGCGCCTGCCGTGACCTCATCACCCGGACTGAGAACAACCGGATACCGGTAGGTGAACAGGTCTCCTGATGGCTGGCTGGTGTACGTCTCCTCACGGAGTACAACACCATTTTTCCGGATCACGACCTCCTGGACAAAATGCGTCGCTGGATCGGCCACATCATGGCTGATGTCAACCTCGAGCTCTCCGGTTTGCTCCTGGTACGTGAGCTGCATCCGGGAAGGCGGGTGGGCTGCTGCCATGCCACCCAGCGAGACCAGCAGGATAAGGGTCAGGGTACCAAACATCCGCACGTGCATACGCTACCCTCTGCACCCGGAACTCATAAGCTTATTTTTCCCATGAACGCTGCCTGCCGCAAGATACAAGAAGGGAAAAGGCAACCCTCTCACCATGGCAACCTGTGAGGACTGCTTTCTCTACACCCCGCTCGATGACAAGGAGGGGACCTGCACTATCAACGGGCCGGTGCCTGCCAGTCGCGAGGCAGAACGCTGTCCGTCCCGGACCTACCGGCCGAAGGCATAGCTGCGAGCCACAGGTCCCGGGGGAGAGGGTGCGCCCTGCATACTCCTGAAGAGGGGAGATGCGCTCCCCGGGAAGAGTAGAGTATTCAGGCATACCAGGCATGGCTCATACCTTGCCCTTCATCTTTTTTTGCGATAAATCAGGCTTTTTTTCTTTTTCCAGGCCATATTACAACTTTCTCTACCCCTTATCACCGTATCGGTCACAC
>DUGL01000165.1 GCA_013331415.1 Methanoregulaceae archaeon
CCGAAGGAATCGGTCAGGTCCCGGATGTTGGTCCCCACAACCCCGGGCTCGAAGGGGTCGGCAAGGAGGTCCCCGTCATAACCGATCGCGAAGATCCCGATATTGCCGGTGACAAACGCCCCATCCGGGTCGTTGAACGCAGCAATCGCCTTCTCTCTCCCGTTTTCGCGTGCGAATGCCGCTGCACCGGCAACGAAACGCACAAGTTCAGGAGTGGTTGTTATCGCTTCGGGCGGGGTATGCGGAGGAGTAACCGATACCGGGGTCCCGGAGGGGGTTGGTGTCCCCGGTCCCGTGGGCGTGGAACAACCGGCGGCAAGAACTGCCGCGATGAGGAACAGGGCGACAAGGAGCGGATACCTGCAGTTCATGGGTTACGGATCTGTCCCCATGGGGAAAAGGGTTGTGAAATGGATGCACGAGCCCTTCTGCGTGAGCACAGAAGGGGTGGTGTGCGAGGGTATTCCTGCACCCCGGCTGGGATTTCAGGATGTGAACCCGTCGTCCGTATATCACCTGTTTTTCAACACCGGACTGGCAATCCTGCCCCGCTGTTTCACCTGCCTTGATTTCTTCTCCCTGCCATTTGGTTGGGGGGCTTCAGGCGAGGAACAGGAAGGGGATACCACGGTCTTGCTGGAATCGATGGGAGGGATTTGATACGAACCGTCTACATCCTCTTCGGCATCGTCCGCTTATGCAGGTACATGGTTCCCGCCGTGAATACCACGGTAAAAACCCCCAGCACTGCGATATCAGCAAGCACCGGGAAATAGTGTGAACCGGTGAATGAGTACCGCACGAGGTCGGTGAAATAGGTGAGCGGGGAGCAGACGGCGAGTGCCAGTCCCCAGGGTGGCATCTGCTCCAGCGGGATGAAGATGCCGGAGATGAAGACGAGCGGGAACTTCAGGAGCGATGAGAGCATCATGATATTTGATGGAACGTTCGTGGGGGGCACGGCGAGGAGCATACCGATTGCCGAGAAGCAGCACGCAGCAAGCAGGATTGCGGCAACCAACGTGACGGCATGCAGGAGCGGGAGTCCGAGTGCCATACCGATGAGAACGGTGATGAGCGTTATCCCGATGCCAAAGAGCGTTGATGCAATCATGTCACCGAGGACTATCGCCTCGACCATGACCGGGCATGACGCAAGCCGCTCGAGCGTCTTTGCCTGCCCCTCCCACGGGAAGATAGCCGGGGATACTGCAGTTGCCGTGAAGAAAAGGGTCATCCCGACCAGTCCTGCTACCAGAAATGCAAGCGGGAGCTGCCTGCTCCCCATGAGGAAGGCAAGGAACAGGAAGACCGGCATGAATATCCCGAAGATGAGCACCGGGCCCTTGAAGTAGTAGATGCGGATATCTTTCTTGGCAATTGCCCATGCCCGCCAGACCTGCCCGGAGAATCCTGCCGGGTTCATAAAGATGCCCCCTCTGTCAGCCGGAGGAACACATCGTCAAGCGAGGGTGCGAGGGTAGTGAGGGTGACGATCGTTGCGTTCTGCTCCTGGCTGAACGTCACCAGGGCCCTGATGGCAGCATCCCTGTTTTCTGCCGTGATCTGCCACTTGTCACCGGTCCGGTCTGCACCGGTCACACCCGGGAGCCTGCCGAGGGCATCTGCAGGGATCTCCCGGTCAAAACTCACCTCGATCCGATGTACCCGGTCAATCGCAGCTTTCAGTTTTTCCGGGGCATCCACGGCGACAATTGTTCCGTCCCGGATAATGCCAACCCGGTGGCAGAGCCGGTTGGCCTCCTCCATGTTGTGGGTGGTGAGGAAGATGGTGGTTCCCGTGCTGTTCAGGGTACGGAGCAGGGAGAGGATCATCTGGGTACTCTGCACATCGAGGCCGCTCGTGGGTTCATCGAGGAAGAGGAGCCGTGGTTCATGGAGGAGCGCCATCGCAAGGATGAGCCGCTGTTTCATACCTTTGGAGTATGCCTGCACCTTCTGGTCTTTCCGTTCGAGGAGACCCAGCATTCCGAGAAGATCAGATGCACGCTCTGTTGCCTGGCCACGGGGAAGACCATACAGCTCACCCATCAGCATCAGGTTCTGCCATGCAGAAAGATCGGTATAGGCATTGGAGGTCTCCGGTACCACACCGAATCCCTGTTTTGCCAGCACGGGACTATGGCGTATGTCGTACCCAAGGATCAGGGCGGTCCCGGCGTCCGGGGGAATAACCCCGGTGAGCATCCGGGTGGTGGTGGTCTTGCCTGCACCATTCGGACCGAGAAACCCAAAGATCTCCCCTTCCTGAACAGAGAAGGAGATATGATCTACCGCGAGGGTCGTGCCAAACCTTTTTGTCAGGTCTGCTACGTCAATCGCAGGGGTCATCCGGCCTGCACCTCACCCGTCATCCCGGATACCAAGAAGGACCATCCGATGATCGCTGCGGATTCCCCGGTCCTCGTCCTTTGCTACCGATACGAGGTGCAGGGGTTGCACGGCATGCCTGACGGTCCCTGCCGTGATGATACCTTCTCCCTGGAGGACCACGAATACCACCGCGTACGGTTCCGGGTGAGGCGGGATCTCCTGCCCGGTCTCCAGGCATACAAGGACGATATTTGAACCTGCTGTCTTCAGGAGATCTTTTTTGATGGGGCCGTGCGGCGAGCATTCTGCTGCACTCAGGAGGTCCATTCCTCATTCCCCCTTCGTTCCAGGTTCTCAATGCGCTGATCGATCGCATCCAGCCGGATTTTTTGGCGAGTCTTCATGGCTTCAGGCTCCTGATCGCATCCTCCCCGATGAGGGCGGGAGTGCAGCAGCACTCGCAT
>DUGL01000135.1:0-1645 GCA_013331415.1 Methanoregulaceae archaeon
CCTGCGCAGGACTTCGTGGGAGAGGATACGGGCGAAGCCTTCCTCACCAATGCTCCCCATACCGATATGCTCGTGGCGGTCAAGACCACTGCCAAGCGTGCCTTTTGTATCGTTCAGGTGGACCAGATGTATCAAACGGAGCCCGAGTAATTCGTCAAACCGGTTCAGGGTATCTTCGAGCCCTTCACCGGAACTGAGGTCGTAGCCGGCACCAAAGGCATGACAGGTATCAAAACAGAGACCGATGCGGCCCTGTTGCCCGATCCCTTCGATAACCCCTGCGATATCCTCAAACCGGCTCCCCACGCCGTTCTTCTCCCCGGCAGTGTTCTCGAGGAGGAGCATGACTGAATTGTCGACCGCTTCCAATGCCTGGTTGATAGCGTCAATCACCCGTGCCCGGCCAGTCCCGATCCCTTCACCCTTGTGGTGCCCGAGGTGAGTCACGAGGTATGGGATGCCGAGGATCCCGCACCGCTCCAGTTCGGCGATGAGGGTTGCCCGGGACTTCACCTCGAACTCCGGGTTGCCGGTCGCCAGGTTGGGCAGGTATGGCATGTGATCGACGGCTGGGGAGAGCCCGCTCTGTTCGAGGCGTTCACGAAAGAGTGCTGCGCTGCCGGGGTCAATATCCCGAAATGCCCATCCGCGGGGATTTCTGGTAAATATCTGGAAAGTATCGCACCCTGCACCAGATGCCCGTTCCACCGCGTTCGCAAGGGAGCCGGCAATCGAGACATGCACACCAACCTTCACCAGGGTATCCCTCTCCTGAACTCAATTGGTATCAAACATTATATATACTAGTTTTCCTGACCGGTCCGGATAACCCCGGGAAAGGAACGAGTGGAGACCCGGGTGAACCGGAAGCATCGTGTAATTTTATATATGGCTGCCAAGAGATGCCGTTACTGGTAAGAGGGGAGAATACCCTGATTACCCGGAGGCGAGATCCCGGGGTGCCGGTACTGCCTCACCGGCATGGCCGGGAGTCGATCACGCCTTTCGAACACCGTGAAGTACAGAGAGGAGAAGACATCATCAGTCGCGTTCGTTCGATGCCAGACCAGCATCAGAAAGAGATTATTGGCTTTATCGCTCATATCCCATACCCATACAAATTTTTTTTTACTGCCGTGAAACGATTGCCCTGAGGCGGGAGAGAACAGCCCCGGCAAATTCCTGTGTTCCGGCGGTTCCCCCAAGGTCCCGGGTCTTTGTCCCTGCATCAAGCGTCATCCCGACAGCCTGTTCGAGGAGTCCGCAGGCCGCAGGCTCCCCTGCATGGTGGAGCAGCATTGCGGCACTCCGCATGGCAGCAATGGGATTTGCGATATTCCTGCCGGCGATATCAGGGGCACTCCCGTGCACCGGCTCAAACAGTGCATGATCGGTTCCGATATTCCCGCTCGGAAGGAGGCCCAGGCCCCCGACAAGGTAGGCCGTCACATCCGAGAGGATATCCCCGAACATGTTGGTGGTTACGATGACATCGTAGGTTTCGGGTCGCAGCAGGACATCCAGGCAGAGGGCATCAATGTAGCTCTCCCTGACCTGAACCCCTGCACGCTCTGCCTCGGAAATGCAGATTCCTCTGAAAAATACATCCGATTTGAGCACGTTTGCTTTGTGGCCGATGGTGAGC
>DUGL01000135.1:1651-5933 GCA_013331415.1 Methanoregulaceae archaeon
TGTAATACACCGGAGAGTACAGGCAGAGTCCTCCTCTATCTTCTCAATTCCTGAATAGAGCCCCTCGGTATTCTCCCTGACCACGATAAGGTCGAAGCCCGCACCCCATACCGGCCTGACGTTGGCGTACAGGTCGAGCTCTTTTCGGATGCGGACGATCACGCTCCGGTAATCCGGTGCCGGCGGGGTTGTGACTGCGCCAAACAGGATGGAATCGGCCGTTGCAAGGAGAGAGATATCCTCATCGGTAATTGCCTCACCGGTTCGCTGCCACCTTCCGTACCCGAGCTCGACATCAAAGAACGAGGTCTCCGGGCGGATGATCTCAATCACGGCACGGGCAGCAGGGATCACCTCAGGGCCGATCCCGTCCCCTGCGACAATGGCCACGTTCATTGCCGTTCTCTCCATGCGGCAAGGAGGCGCTGCACTGCAGTAAATATCTCGGGCGGTGATGCGCCCCAGTGGACAACGGCACCAAACCTGCCCCCGTACATGCCGATCCCTTCCCGCTCTTTGCGGCAGCACCGGGTGATGAACGGCTCTCCGGCAACCATGGAGAGCGGGCAGATGTCTGTTACTTCAAATCCGTTGCCGTAGCACTCACGCAGGAGCTCTTTTCCGGTGAGACACCCGGCCACTTTCTCGCCGCCAATGAGGAGATCGGTATCGAGCGTACGCAGAAACCCTGACGCCCTGCAGGGATACACATCAGCATCGATCTGCGAGATGTCCCGGAGCGTATGCTCGAAGCGGACATCGAGGTCGGAGAACATACCGGCCTGCTCAAGTTCCCTGATGCAGGATGAGAGGCTGGGACGGGGGGGGATGACATCATACACAACAACGGACTGAAACGAGGAGAGATCAGGGTCCAGGACAAACGTGGTGTGCTCGTCAATTCCTGAAAAGATAGTACACCGGCGGCCCGACTCACAGGCTATCCGCACGAGGGACGCCCGGTCATGAAGATGTACTTTTTCCGGGTACCAGCCGGTCTCTTCTGCCTTGGCGATGATCGCGGTATCCACAATCTTTCGCATCAGGCCCCTGCCGGAAGGGTCCGGCGTGACCGCGAGCACCTCGTGCCCCAAGGGGGTTGCGTGGATAAGGTAGCGGGAGAGGAAGTAGACCCGTTCCCCGCACGGCCTGGTCGATGCAATCCCGACCTCCTTGTACTGCCGGGGAAAGATCATCGCTGCTGCCTCCAGAGTTCCACCAGGCCGCCGGCTGCGAGGATCTCGATCATGCGGGGTGAGAGGGGGCGGATGCTCCGGCTTGCATCAGGAGCACTGACAATACCGGCTGAAAAATCGATCACAACCCTCGTTTCGTCCCTGCAGGGGAGGTCTGCCTCGGCGAGCGGGAGCCCGACATTGATCGCGTTCCGGTAGAAGATCCGGGCAAATGAGGGAGCGATGATGCCGCGGACACCCGCTTCCTTCAGGGCAACCGGTGCCTGTTCCCGTGATGACCCGCACCCGAAATTGTTCCCGGCAACGATGATTGCCCCGTCGAGCCTTCCGGCAAGGGCCGGATCGAGGTCTTCAAAGACGTGCGCGCTCCAGATCGTGCGATCCTTTGTCCGGAGGTAGCGTCCCGCAATGATGAGGTCAGTGTCGATATCGGCAGGGAGACATACCGCATGCCCCTCGATCCTCATGGTTCCCCCCGGGGTACAGCGATCTCTCCGCGGAGGGCCGATGCTGCCGCAGTGGCAACCGAGGCAAGGTAGATCGCGCCCCCCACCCCCATCCGGTTTTTAAAGTTCCGGTTTGCCGTCGAGAGACAGACCTCTCCCTCACCGATGACCCCCTGGTGGGCACCGAGGCACGGGCCACAACCCGGGGGGAGGATGGTGCACCCTGCAGCAAGCAGGTCAGCGAGGACACCGGTCCTGGCAGCCTCCGCGAGGACGCCTCGCGAGGCCGGCCCGACAATCGTCCTCACCCGCACCTTCCCTCCGCGGACCATCGCTGCAAACCGTGCCAGGTCCGCGTACCTCCCGTTCGTGCAGGTCCCGACAAAGACCTGGTCGAGCGGGAGACCGGCCAGGTCAGCGACCGGACGGATGGTGTCCACCCGCGGGGGAACCGCGATCACCGGTTCGACCGCGGCGAGATCAAAAGAATACTCCCGTTCATAAGAGCAGCCAGGTTGGTCCTGGTGCGATGCAGAATACCCGAATGCTGCGAGGTATCGGCGCGTGATGGCATCGGCATAGAAGAGGCCCGTCTTCGCCCCGGTCTCCACGGCAAGGTTGCACAGGGTGAACCGGGCGTCCATGGAGAGGGTGGGGACGGCATCACCCACAAACTCCAGTGCCCGGTAGGTCCCGCCGTCCATACCCAGGCGCGCCACACAGGTGAGTGCAAGGTCTTTTGCCTCTGCACATCCCGTGAGGCTGCCTGAGAGGAAGAGACCCAGGCTCTCCGGCACCCGGAACCAGGTCGATCCGGATGCAAGGACCGCCGCCATGTCGGTTGCACCGATGCCGGTCGCGAATGCCCCGAGCGCCCCGAGCGTGCACGTGTGCGAATCGGCTCCTACAACGATCTCGCCCGGTTTTGCGATCCCCTCCCCCATGACCTGATGACAGATCCCGCTGCCGACATCCGAGAAGTGCACCCCGTACTCCCGGGCAAACTCCCGGAGCTCGTGCTGAAGACCGGCTGTCGTGGAGTTGTTTGCCGGGATGATGTGGTCGAAGATGACATAGGTGCGGTCCGGCGAGGCGATCGTCCCGGTCCCGAGCGCCCGCCATGTCTCGAGGGTGAGGACCCCCGTCCCGTCATGGACGTATGCCCGATCGACCTGCCGGTCCACATATTCACCGGCAGATCCCGCGAGGATCCGTTCAGAGAGGCTCGGCATCAGCTATGTCTCCTTCTGTGCATGCCGTATCAGGGCAGTGAGCGTCTCGGGCGTGATGCCGCACTTGCTCTCCCCGAGCTCCTTCACCTCATCGAGTACAGCGCAGATCTGCTTCTCGTTTAACGAGTAGCCCAGGGTGCCCACCACGTGCTCGAGTGCCTTCTTCCCGGTATGTTTGCCGAGAATGAACCTTCGCTGGCCCCCGACCATCTCGGGCAGGAAGAACTCGTAGGTCTGCGGGTCCTCGAGGATCGCGGCAATATGGATCCCGCTCTCGTGGGAGAATGCATGGTCCCCGACAACCGGTTTTGTCTTCTGGAGGGTAATTCCTGAATACTCCTCGACCATGACGGAGATTTCCGTGAGGTGGGAGAGGTCGTACCGGTCAACGCCACCCTTCATCCTGAGGGCAACCAGCACCTCCTCGAGCGCAGCGTTTCCAGCCCGCTCACCGATCCCGTTTACCGTGGTATGGAGCTGGAATGCCCCTGCCTCTGCTGCGGTGACCGTATTTGCCGTTGCACACCCGAGATCGTTATGGCAGTGGGCGCAGAATGGTTTTTGCACCGATGCAACGAGTCCACTCATGATCCGGAACATATCGGTGGGCAGGAGACAGCCCACGGTATCGGCAAAGCTGAGGAGGTCTGCACCGTGCAGAGCACCCCGCGCATATACCTCGTTGAGGAAGACAGGGTCGGTCCGGGAGGCATCTTCCGCCGCAAACCTCACAGCGACCCCGTGGTCCTTGGCGAGGTCGATCATCAGGAGCGCATCGTCAAGCACCTGCTCCCGGGGTTTGTGGTACTTGTGCCGGATATGGAGATCTGAGGTGGCGATGAAGATGCTCACCATATCCACGCCGCAGTCGAGTGCGGTCTCGATGTCCCCTTTCCGCGCCCGTGCAAGGCAGCAGACCCGGGCGTCAAGACCCATCTGTGCAATCGTGGATACACACTGTTTCTCATACGGCGACACAATCGGGAACCCGGCCTCGATCACCTCGACACCAATCTCGTCAAGCTTTGATGCGATCTCCTGCTTCTCCTCGCAGGAGAATGAGACACCCGGGGTCTGTTCCCCATCTCTTAAGGTAACGTCACAGATCTCAACATTCCACGGTTTCATGATGCCTCCCTTCCGGGCAGGTTCCCCGGACAATAAGGGTAACTGGCACATCTGGCACAGTGAGCAGTTCTTCAAGCAGCCGGGTATCCGAGGCACTCACCGACTGGGGACGTGCCCAGCCGATATACCGGCCCGTGGCAGGAGCTTCCTGCCCGCCGGTCATCCCCATGATCCGGTTCTCAAACACGATGGTGAGGAGCGGCAACCCCTTCTCGTAGACATCCACCAGGCTCTGCAGGCCGGAGTGCAGGAGGGCATAGTCCCCGATCAGCGCAACATG
>DUGL01000135.1:5939-10595 GCA_013331415.1 Methanoregulaceae archaeon
GAGCACCCGGCATCCGCGATGACAGGGATCCCCCGCTGTCTCAGGATATCATAGACCGGGAGAAAGGGGCACCCGCGGCAGAAGGTCCGGTAAAATCCCCGTCGTTCCGCAGTCTCCGGTGTGGAACCAGGTCCCGGCGGCAGCAGATTGCGGTGTCCGGCCACAAACGGCCTCCCAATCTCCTGCACCCCGGTGCAGGCTGCAATCCCGGCAGGGGGTGGGTACACGGTGACGATCCGGGAGTCGCCGGCAGCTGCACCAACACCGGCAACCCCCCCGGTGATCCTGTTCAGGCTGCTGTCCCGTGACCAGGCAAACATCGCAGGAATCTGCGAATCCGCACGGGCAGCCTTCCCTTTCATGGTCAGGGCAGGGTCAGCGAGCTTTCCTGCTCCTGTACCCCTCTGTATCTCTCCTGGCAGGACCCTGCCAAACAGCAGATCAGGAGTGACACGCAGGATCGCGATGCGGGAGAATTCCTCAGATGCTGCAAATGCCGCCTCGACACTCAGGGAACAGGTATCCTTATCCGGCTCCAGTACCGGGACCTGGGCAAGTTCTCCGTAGTACCGGGAGTCGAGCGTACTCGTTGATGCATCCGCCTCCGGATCATCCCCGGCAATGATCACAACACCGCCAATGAGGCCCTGCGTGGTTGCCTGGACGAGCGGATCTGCACAGGCGTTCAGGCCCACGTTCTTCATGATTACCGCGGCCCTCCGGCCCGAGAGCGAGTCCCCGAGTGCATACTCGAGGGCGACCTTCTCAGCTCCGACGGGTTTTGCACGTGCGCTTGCGGCAAGCTCGGTGACCGGGTATCCCGGGATGGCGTAGCAGTAATCCGAATTGGTGCACAGTGCCCTGGCAAGCACCTTATACCCCTTCATGCGATCAGAGACCTCCAGAAAGGGCATGGGTAACGGGGACAGCATGATCTCCATTCATGTGATTCGGTCCCTCCCGGGGACAAGGTCGCACCCGGTACACTCAACGCACATCGTTTGGGCGTGGCAGGGGTCGAGCCCTGCCTCCTCCAGGGCATCTGCATGGAGGGCAAACAGCCGGATGAGACGTTCAGCCGGGGGCCGGGAATACCCGGCCAGGTTACCGGCAGGGTTGAGGGGCCGGAGTACGGGTATGACCCCTATCGCACAGAGTGCCTTCATGCAGGATCCGGCCTCCTCATCAGTTTCACCAAGGCCGATGATAAGGTTCGAAAAGACATGATTTCTCCCAAACAGCACCACTGATTGCCGGAGTGCATCCCAGACTGCGTCATAGGAAAGACCCGGACACATCTCTGAAAACAACCCAGGGGTTGCTGCCTCGACATTGAACTTCACCTCGGCAACCCCGGCAGCGTACAGGCGGGGGGCAGTATCAGTCCCGGGAAAGATGGAGACGCCGATGGGGAGGGCGAACTTCCTGAGGGCGGCAACGACCCTGATCACGTACCCCTCCTCCTCTTCCACATCATGGAGAACCCCGCTCGTGAGCGAGATGGCATCGATGCAATCCCGAACCGCTTCCACCATCGATTCGATCTCCTCCTGGGTTTTCCTGCCCGCTGCGATTGCAGGCACCTCGCAGTACCGGCAGCGGTATACACACCCGCTGGTTACCGTTATATAGGCCTGGCGGGGACAGTGGAGCGCAACCGGTTCCAGGATACCGCGTATTTCTGATGCTCCTTCTTTGAGGACAGCACGGCCTGCACCAAGATGGATGATCTCAAGCGGGCTGTGCGGATCGATCGCAAGTCTTACCCTGCCTTCACCGCATGAGAAGAAGACGGAACCCCCGCTTCCCGCACCCGGGCCGGCGGTCGATGCAGAGCGGTACGGGCCAGCCGGCTCACCAGAGAGCCGGGCCGTGCCCCGGGCAAGGAGCCGTGCTTTCAGTCCGGGCCAGTCCATAGTGAGAGCGCCTCCTCAAACCGGGTATAGAACGGGATAGCCGCTACAGCCCCGATGATGCCCCGTCCCTCAAGCACCAGGTCAAGCTGCCCCTGCCCGGAGCCCGGGAGAAGGTCCCGCCGGACCTCCCCCTTCTTGACCATCCACCCGAAGGGGAGGAGCGGGGAAGGATCGAACCCGGTGAATGCCGCCATGCCGGTATCATCCGAGAGGGTGTACTTTTCAAGCAGATTACGAAACCTGTTGATAAGCCGGTGCGGCTCGGATGTGGCAAACTCGCATACGATGCTGACACAGTTCTTCGTCCGGTAGACAACCGGATAGAGCTGCACGATGGTGTGGGAGAGGTAGCGGCAGTCTTCGTCCTCCACCGTCCGGGCAATGTTGTGGGCGAGGGTCCAGGTAGCCCCCGCTTCAGGAGTATCGGTATCATCGACCCCGATCAGCACCCGCTGCCTCCTCGGGAGCCAGATGGTGGATCCTGCCTGCCTTCCCCCGCCGCAGGGGTCGTTCTCGCACCGGAGAACGCCCCCGGCAAAGGAGCGGCAGCCTGATGCGCCGACACCTCCCCCGCCAATCCCGATGTAGGAGATAGCAATCTCGCGGTCGTCCACCTCTGCACCACAAATACCAGCAGGGAACTTCGATCCCTGGAGGTCGAGATCCGTCCTGCCAGGGGAAAGAACGTAGCGCATGGACGACCCGACATTCCGTGCAGAACGTACGACCGGGCTCCGGGGATAATGGTGCCCGGACCACATTGCCCCGCCTATGCAGTCAAAGAACTCCACGAGCTCAATAACCGTCCCCTGTTCATCGGCAACAGCCACAATTCCGGGATACCGTATGACATACGGGTCTCCCGGTATCGCATCATGTGAACCCGCCGCAAAACCTGCAGTTCTGGATTCCGTCGTTCCCGCAGGGCCCCGGTTCATCTCCTGATCTGCCATCGGTGAAAAGGACTCCCGGGAGAGGAGGAGACCTCTCCCCGAATTTTCGTTGCCGAAAATATCGTTAACAGAATAATCGGCAGTAACTCTATTTAATGCAATCGTTCTGCACGGGGTAAAAGAGAGGGGTTAGAGGAGCTTGTGCAGCTCAAACTTGAAGGGGCCAAGTGAACCGCCAAAGTTGCCCGCGCTGATGAATTTCACTCCGGGAACCATGCAGGCTGCCCGGATACCCGTAGCCATAGCCTCACCGACGCATGCTTCATCAAGGCCATCGATCACAATCTCAAACATGGCGGAAATGCCGGCAGGCACTTTGCTGCCAGGAACCTTCTCGCGGAGTGTCGGGCAGTACTGCTCGTTCGTGCTGGCAGGGATGAATTTATACTTGTTCGATCCTACCTTTGACCCGCTCGAAACGATTCCGCCGGGGAAACTCGTGATTACCCCGCAGACAGAACTGATTGCATCAACTGCTGCCTGTGCCCCCATGAGTGCAGCCATCTGGTTCTCACCCATGACAAAGAAGTTGCCTCCGGCGACACCCTTCACTATCCCGAACTCTTCTTCCCCAATATATTCACCGGACATGATGGGAATTGCCCATACCTGCCTGCCTCCGACTTCTTTTTTATACTCATATCCGTCACCGAAGAAGTGCAGTTTGACAGGAACCTTCTCTGCAGCATCGGGAAGACCATCGAATACGGCAGTTGTTGGCGCGGTGATGATGCACTCCCCGATTCGCTCGATGAGCTGCTCCTTGATTTTTTTCTTGGCTGCGCAGATGAGGATTGCAACACCGGGTCTTCCGTCTGGTGTATCTTCCGGGGAGAGAATGCTCTCGATACCCGCTTCACAGGGACATCCGATCGCCGATGTGGCAAACCCGGTCGCCTCAACGGCTGCATTGTATGCCCATTCCTCGGTCACTGCAGTTATGATGATGCGGGCGATCCATGTCGGAAAAGCCTCCGCATAGGTATCATCGATTGGCACGCCGTTTATTTGCATAAACTAACCTCTTTCACAACAAGGATAGGAGGATATTGCTAGAATAAATTTTCTAAATGCCCTCCTGCCTGTCTGCGGGAGTGCAGGGTATATCAGATATTCGCAATCCCTGGTATTCGCTAACGCAATACTCCAGGGGTCCATACGTGATTTTCAAACCATACGACAAACATACGACAAAATCATATGAAAGCAGATACCTTCTCACGGAATACTTCCCTGTTTTCCGGATTTTCCGGAAAATCCGTTTTCAATGGATTTATTTAGGAGTGTACGACTCTGTATATAGTATCTTACAATGGTGCATGTACTTAACGAAGCGCGGCCCAATAAGGGGTTCTTTTATCGCTATAATATTAACATATTTAATAAATCAATATATAATAATTAATTGCATCGGAAAAAAACAGGCAATGTCCCGAGGGAATTTAGACAGGTTTATGTGTATAACTTAACCATTCTTTTTTAGTCGATTTTTCAATCGATCTAGAGCTGGTGCGTGAAATAAACATGGCATTTGCATTGCACGTTAACATGGAGCGTTGTACCGGCTGCAACAATTGTGTGGTCGCATGCCCCGTTGACGCGCTTGAACTCTTCACCCTTGATCCCGTGACAAACGAGAAGATCTACAAGGTGAAATCAGGGAAAGCGATGATCATTGATTTCAAATCCGAACTTTGTGCCGGATGCGGAGTCTGTGTAGAGGCATGTCCACATGATGTTATCCGGCTGGCGGGACGCGGGTCGGTAATGTCGGAGGCCAAGGTTGG
>DUGL01000055.1:0-6319 GCA_013331415.1 Methanoregulaceae archaeon
GGATTTAAAAGGGAAATGGGTGGTCCTGTTCTCCCACCCTGCAGATTTCACCCCGGTCTGCACCACGGAGTTCATCGCCTTTTCCGAGATCGCTGACGAATTAAAGAGCCTGAATGTGCAGCTGGTAGGCCTTTCTATCGACAGTGTTCACTCTCACCTTGCCTGGATCGGGAACGTCAAAGAGAAGATGGGTGTCGACATCCCGTTCCCCATCATTGCTGACCTTGACATGAAGGTGGCAAAGAAATACGGGATGCTCCACCCGGGGCAGAGCAACACGGCAACCATCAGGACTGTCTTTTTCATTGATGATAAGGGGATCATGCGGGCGATGCTCTACTACCCGCTCTCAAACGGCAGGTACATCCCGGAGATCATACGGCTGATCAAAGCGCTCCAGACCACGGACAAGCACGGGGTCGCTACACCGGCAAACTGGCAGCCCGGAGATAAAGTAGTTGTCCCGGCCCCAAAGAACAAGGCCGAGATGGAGAAGCGCCCGAGCGAGGGGTACGAGTGTAAAGACTGGTACCTTTGCTTCAAGAAGATCTAACATTTTTCCTCTATTTCCAAAAAAAGGATCGGGCATCCGTTTCCTGGTTCCCCGGCTGAATACCGGCTTGAGGGGTTACCCGTGGGCATCCCAACCCTCACGGGGGGATTCTGGCAGGATTTCCAAGCGTGATCCGGTTCATAGCTCTCCACAAATTTTACCGGTTTTACGCTGACATCAGGAGGCATGAGCATCAATGGCTCGTCACGCTGCTCTCCCCGGTCGTATCCAACCTTTTATGAGAGGAAAGGCACCACAAGAGACGTATGGCGATCAAAGTCCTCGCTTTTGCAGGCAGTCCCCGGCGGCATGGTAACTCAGAGACCCTCCTCGACTGGGTTCTTGATGCCATGGAGAAGGAACCGGATGTTACTCTCGAGAAGGTCGTGATCGTTGATGCGGATGTGAATCCCTGCAGGGGCTGTAATGCATGTGAGAAACTGAACATGTGCGTCCAGCGGGATGGCATGGATATCCTCCATGACAAGATCATTGACGCCGATGTGATAGTTCTCTCTTCACCCATCTACTGCATGGGGATCTGCTCACAGGTCAAGGCACTCATCGATCGGTTCCAGGTCTTCCGTTCGCGGAAATACGTGCTGAAGCTCCCGGTAGTTCCCCCTGAGCGGAGAGGAAAACGCCTCGGGGTCTTTCTCTCAACTGCCGGGCAGAACTGGGACCATGTCTTTGATGCGGCGGTTCCTTCCGTGAAATGCTTCTTTCATGTGATCGATGTCAAAGACAGGGATATCCGCTACCTGATGGTGAAAGGGGTTGACGAGAAGGGAGCCATCCAAAACCACCCGACCGCACGAACCGATGCAGAACGCCTCGCCCGGGAGGTCATCACGGATATCCGGGCCCGGCTTGCAGCGTGAGGCTGATGACCCTCCGCGTGCTTGGAATTTCCGGGAGCCCCCACCGGCATGGCAATACCGAGACCCTCCTCGATGCCTTCCTCGCGGGGGCTGAAAGTGCCGGTGGATCCGTTGAGAAAATTATCCTGAAGGATCTTGATTATGCCCCCTGCCGCGGATGTAATGCCTGCCATAAGAATGGTGAATGCATCGTAAAAGACGCAGCCCCGCCGCTTTTTGACCATATTCTTTCAGCAGACTGCATTGCCGTGGCATCCCCCATATACAGCATGGGAATCACGGCTGAGCTGAAGGGGCTGATAGACCGTGCCCAGTATCTCTGGGCTCGTAAGTTCATCATAAAAACACTTTATTTCACCGATGATCATGTCAGGAAACACAAGGGAATCTTTATCTCAACAGCAGGACTGTCGTGGGACAATGTCTTTGATGCTGCATTCCCGGCTATCACGGCGTTCTTCAATACCTTGGGATTCGAATACTATGACAATATCATCGCCAATGACATGGACCGGTATCAGGGGATCCGCGGTCATCCCACTGCGCTCGCAGATGCGCAGGCAAAGGGGCAGGAGGTAATCCGGGTACTGCAGAAACTGGTGGAAGCGGGCGGTCAGAAATAAAGGCATCCTCTTTTAAGCCCCCTGTATGATGCCGTGGTTCCTGTGGATCTGGCTCCGGCACGTTTCTTCAGTTCACGATACGCGGGGATGCTCTCTTCACCGGATATCCCCAGTGGGGCGGGAAACCACTACACCAGGGAGATGGTGATGGTAACGCCATGTTCCCGCGAGAACTCGTCCACCCGTCGGGAAACACGCCCGATCATCCCTCCGGACGTGATGATCAGGGTATGTTCTCCGAGGACTGCCCGTAGCAGTGCCTTATCGATCACCCCATACGTAAAATCAAGGGGGATCAGTTCCCTTTCCGCAAAGATCTTGGCAACCGTCCCCATTGCCCCGACCCGGCTGATAGCATGTCGCGAGATGTGCTCCCGGGTATCGTCCCCTGTTGCCTGGTCTGCATCGGCAACAAAGATCTGTCCGATCTTTCCGGTCCTCCGGCAGCCGATGGCCTGCTCGAGCAGATGGGTCATCTCGAGCACCCCGGCAGGAGGGGTTTTGCTGATGCTGATGTTCCTCTCCTGGAGCATCAGGAAGAGCTCAAGAATAGGAGGGATGGTGAGCCGGGCCCGGTCCATGAGCGGGTAGTTGGTGAAGACAGATTCAGGAGAGCCCTGGTGGAGGACTGATCCGGCCGAGAGGAGTACGACCTCATCTGCCCATGAGTAGGCCAGCTGCACGTCATGGGTGGAGATGATTATCGTCCTGCCCTGGGCATTCAGTTCATCGAGGAGGTCCATAATCTCGGCTGCTGTTGCCGGGTCAAGGGAACTGGTGGGCTCGTCAAAGACCAGGATCTCCGGGTCCATCGCAAGAACCCCGGCGATTGCGACCCTCTTTTTCTCTCCGCCTGACAGGTGGTGGGGCGGGCGCTTCTCATACCCTGAAAGGCCAACCGAAAAAATTGCATGCCGGACAGCCCTCTGCACCTGGTCCTGTGGGAGTCCAAGGTTTACCGGGCCGAAGGCGACATCCTGGTATACCGTTGGGGCGAAGATCTGGTTCTCCGAGTTCTGGAAGACAAAACCCACTTTCTTCCGGATCTCGCGGAGAGAAGAACGGTCATAGGCAAGCGGCTTGCCAAGCACGCGCACCTCACCCTCATCGGGTCGGAGGATCCCGTTGCACATCAGGAGCAACGTGGTTTTTCCGGCCCCGTTCGGGCCGACAAGAGCCACCTTGCTCCCCTGTGCAAGCGAGAACGAGACTCCTGTGAGTGAGAGCGGCCCCCCCGGGTACGCATACCTGACATCAACAAACTGGATAGCAGGATCCATGTGCTCCTCCTTAGAACAGCGTGATGCCGGAAAATACCACCGCAAGGACCGAACATCCGCACAGGTATGCCCCAGTCGCAGCAGCCGGGAGTATTCCGATGGTTTGTTTTGCACCGCACTGTTCAAACTTCCCGTCATAACAGCGGGAGTCCATGGCAATGAGCATCTCCTCGCCTCTCACCCAGGCCTTTATAAACAGGGCTCCGCAGAGCATTGAGAGGGCATGGACCGAGTTTTTCAGCCCGTTGTACCCGTTCCGCATCACCTGGGCGTTGTGGATGGCGATTGCCTCACCGATGAAGATGAAGATGAGCCGGTATACCATCATAGAGAGATCGATGAATTCTCTCGGGAACTTCAGGTCATGGAAGACGGTAAAAATCTGAATCATCGGGGTCGAGAGCGCAATAAAGAAAAGGGCGCTCATACCCCCGAATGTCCGGGAGAGCACGAGCAGGGAGAGGTTAGCTCCACCCGTGGTCGCGG
Organism: Methanoregulaceae archaeon; assembly: GCA_013331415.1. Classification (GTDB taxonomy): domain Archaea; phylum Halobacteriota; class Methanomicrobia; order Methanomicrobiales; family Methanospirillaceae; genus UBA9949; species UBA9949 sp10516u. Next base: position 3,824 of record DUGL01000055.1, read on the forward strand.
TGAGGGTAGCGCCAAAAAGGCTGAGGGATAGGATCGGATCCCCGCCCCCGGTTAAAAAAAGGATGACGATTGCACCGGATGCGGCAAATGTCACCGGAATCATGAGAAGAGTGATATATTCCCGGAGAGGGATTTTTGCAAGGCCGACCGTGACCGCAGCCATGCTGATTCCCACAACGAGTGGGGTGAAAAACGAAGGAGAGAAGACACAGATGAGAATGGACGATATACCGAGCAGGAGCTTGAGATGACTGTTCGTACCCGAAAGCGCGTTATTCAGGGCCAGGTCATCCAGGATATGCTCGTCCATCCCAGCTCAGCCAGTACCTTTTCTTTTTCCCTTGTAGTAGCCAAAAAAATACCCGATGACCAGGGCCCCGGCAGCTGCCTGGAGGGAGAAGAAGAGGCTCTCGATCTCTCCGCTCGGGGGTTCCCACAGCGGGGAGAACCAGGGTTCATACCCCCCTGATTCAATCAGATCTGCTGCCTGGCCGTCCGCCCCCCCCCAGGCCTCTTCACCATCGGAAAGACGCTCCTGGATGCCGGCATTTATCACCAGGAATATGATGGCAAATATGAGGATGACAGAGCCTGCGATGATCTCAGCCTTGTATTTCATGCTGCAGCCTCCCGGATCCGCTCGATCGCTGTTTTCGAGAGGACATTCAGTTTCACCAGGATATCAGGGCGGACATCGATGATGTACTTAAAGATGAGGGCGACAATCACGCCTTCGATGATTGCCAGGGGTATCTGGGTGATGGCGAAGATAGCCAGGAACGCGGCAAATGATGTCGTTATCCCGCCCTCCGAAGCCGGGAAGGCAACAGCCAGCTGGAAGGAAGTGACCATGTAGGTGAAGAGGTCAGCAGCCAGTGCTGCAATAAATACTACGAGAAACGTGTTCAGATTCGCCCGTTTCCCCGCCCTGTACAGAACCCAGGCCAGGAGCGGTCCGGCAATTCCCATGGAAAACAGGTTTGCCCCCATGGTGGTGATCCCGCCATGGGCAAGAAAGAGAGCCTGGTACATGAGCACGACAAGGGCGAGGATAGAAGTGATGAATGCACCGAAGAGGACGGCAGAGAGGCCGGTCCCTGTCGGGTGTGAGCAGCTCCCGGTCACTGAGGGAAGTTTCAGGGAAGAGAGAACAAAGACAAAAGCTCCTGCTACGGCGAGGAGCGGGAGGGCTTCCCGGTTCTCCTGGAACATTTTTCGCAGCTGGTAAAAACCCAGTACAACGAACGGGAGCGATACCAGCCACCACAACTGCCACCACGGGCTTGGGAGAAATCCTTCCATGATATGCATCGTATTACCTCAAGTAAAATTTATCTAAAGCAATTTTTGTTGTATAAAGATCTGGCACATGACCTATTTATTCATTCCTTTTTGCATGCGAAATCAAAAGACGATTATTCCCCTGTTACAGGAGAAGCCCGGTGAATGAAGCAAGGAGTATCCCGAACGCGGCGATGATCAGGACGGCAAAAACAACCGGGTTCCATGCCAGCACTTTTTTCCCGTCAAGCACGCTGACCGGCAGCATGTTGAATGCCGCTATCATGGCATTCACCTGCAACCCTACCATCCCGGCCATGAGAAGGATGCTCCGCGAGGTAGTGGCAGGGTTTAGGCTGCCACCCACCAGCAGGAGGAGGGCAAACGGAATGCAGAGCATGAGATTTATGGCAGGACCTGCCGCGGATATCTTCCCGTTCTGCTCCCGTGTCACGCCGGCACCATAGATGATCGTTGCCCCCGGTGCTGCAAACACCACGCCGACGAGGGCAGCGAGCACAACAGCGACGAGGAGCATGAGGTTGTCTTTACGAAATTCTGCCCAGTACCCGAACCGCATTGCCGTGAACTTATGGGCAAGTTCATGCAGGACAAATCCGACTCCGACCGTGACCAGAGAAAGACCGAGGAGGATCAGGTAACGATTGAGGGTTACTGCTCCTTCCTGCCGCACAAATATCAGGGAAAATGCAATGGCTATGGCAACCCATGCGACAATCAGGTCAAACCGTTCCCTGCGTGAGATTCGTTCAAGCATGTGATCTGTCCCCTTCAGGTATGTTCCTGCTCATCCATATGTGTTTCCCGGGCGGATCACCAGCTTTAAATTTTCATCCGCAGCGTATCTATATGCTATGCCAATAGATGCCCTGAGAGCCGAGATTAACAGGATCGACCGGCAGATCATCGATCTCATCGCTGACCGCCAGCGGATCGCCGGAAAGATCGCCCTGGTGAAGACGAGCGAGGGCATCCCCGTCCATGACAGGAAACGGACGCACGAGGTTCTCGGGGATGCCTTCAATGCCGCGGTGGAGAAGAATATCAACCCGGTGTATGTCCAGAAAATATTTGAGCTCTTAATCGAGATGAGCGAAGAGCGCCAGCGGGAGTGCTCAGGCGAGGGCAACCTTCCCTGAAGCAGCCTGCCACCCGATTGGTTCGCATCCACGCGATCCCCCGGCAGACAGCCGC
>DUGL01000055.1:6390-6581 GCA_013331415.1 Methanoregulaceae archaeon
GTTCATCCTGTTGGGGGCAGGGGGCAGGAGTCCCCATGGTATTTCCTTGAAGCAGGATTGCCGCCCACACACGATTGCAAATAGCCTTTTTTATTGATCACTGCACACCAGGGACGAGACGGATCTTTTTAGGACATAAGATCCGGATCTCCGGGGTGCTGCCGCTATCACGCGTCAGATGAGCACCTCGA